>DATCOK010000124.1:0-2927 GCA_036564765.1 Candidatus Acidiferrum sp.
GCTCGCGGGACGGGATGCCGGGTAACGCGCGGCTTTTTTCGGCATCGTCAAACAGAATCAGGAAGCTGCGCTCTTTCAGGCTTTTGAGCGGAATGACTTCCACGTTCACCAGCCGGATGTCGCCGTTCTGCCTGACCTGCACGTTCTCCTTGCGCGCGGGCTTGTTTTCCTTCCTCGCCCTTTTGATGGCGGCGTGCAGCGGCAGCATCAAACCTTCACGCGCCATTTTCAGCACGTCGAAGCTCGCCTTGCCGCTGGGCGGCTCAAGATAAGCGCTGGTCGGGCCGCGGAACTGGACGACTTGCAGGTCCGCATTCACGAGCACCCCGGGAGGGGCAAACTTATTGACGGTGATGCGGTCGGCCTCGCGCTGGGAGTTGAGTTCGGAGCGGAAACCCTCCGGCCCAGCCTGGCCCCTCTCTGCCGGGCGGGGACCGCCCTGCGGGGTCTGCCCCGGAGATCTGCGCTCGGCGAGCCCTTTTCGAACGGGCAGATGAAACGACGGCGTTGGCGCGGCTTTCCTGGAGTAAATCTTGTGCTTTCGATCTGCCGGCTCAAACAAGTCGGTGAAGCCGCCAATGGATTCCGATGTGCCCAGGAATAGAAAACCCTCCGGTTTCAGCGCATAATGAAACGTGGGAATCAGTTTCTTCTGCAAACCCGATTCAAGATAGATCATCAGGTTGCGGCAGCTCACGAGATCCATGCGCGAGAAGGGCGGGTCGCTCATGAGATTTTGCCGGGCGAACACCACCATTTCGCGCAACGCCTTGTTGATCCGGTAGCCGCCTTCCTCTTCGACAAAAAACCGTCGCAGCCGTTCCGGCGAGACATCCTGCGCGAGGCTCCTGGCGTAAAGGCCGTGGCGGGCTTTTTCCAGCAAGGCATCGTTGAGGTCCGTGGCGAAGACCTGGAGCTTCCGCATACGAGGCGCTTTCTCCGCGGTTTCCACGAACGTCATGGCGATGGAATAGGCCTCCTGACCGGTAGAACAGCCGAGCACCCATACCCGGCACGGATCATCGCCGCGCTGCTGAAGCAGCTTGGGAAAGATCTTGCGCTTGAGAATGTCGAACGCCTCAGGATTGCGGAAAAAACTCGTCACGCTGATAAGCACGTCCGAGTACAAAGCGTCGAGTTCCGTGGTGTTGCCCTTCAGGAAAGCGGCGTATTCACCGAGCGTGTTATGTCGGTTTAACACCATGCGCCGGGTGACGCGTCGCTGAATGGTGGCGGATTTGTAGAGCGAAAAATCCACCCCGCAATGATTGCGGAGCAAGAGCAGGATTCTCCTGAAACCATCGTCTCCCACCCTGCTATGTGCCGATTCGCCTTCGTTGCGGGATTGCTTCGATCTCGTGCGCGGAATCCCGTGGCCGCCCGATGGCAACGGAGTTGCATCCTCTTCGTGCGCGGTAGCGAATGACCGATCCGCTTCCGGGCGGGTTTCGGGGTCATGGTGTTGGCCCGCGACATAGGGATGCTTTGCAATACGAACGAGTTCCCTCGCGATGTCCTCGGGGTCGAGAACGAAATCCACACACCCTGCGGCGACAGCACTGCGCGGCATCGAAGCGTATTGAGCCGTATCATCCTGCGCGAATGTAATTCCGCCCTCGGCTTTAATGGCCTCCAATCCCAACGTGCCGTCGGTCGCGGTGCCCGACAGAATCACACCGATGGCGCGCTCGCGCTGGTCCTGCGCCAGCGCATCAAAAAAGAAATCAATGGATCGATGCGCCCCCGCGGTCAATTGGCGCGGCTGAAGTCTCAGGACGGCATTCGCAATGAACAGGTTTCTGTTGGGCGGAATGACATAGATGTGGTTGGGCTGGACGGGCAAGTCTCTTGTCACCTCGCGCACCGGCAGGGAGGTAACCCGGGACAGCAGGTCCGTCAGCGCGCTTTCCCGGTTCGGGTCGAGATGCTGCACCAGCACAAAGGCCATGCCGGTGTTATCAGGCAAATGCCGAAGCAACTGCGTGAAAGCCTCCAGACCGCCGGCTGACGCACCGATACCGACAATCAGGTGCCGCGTCACCGCGCGGCCAGAAACAGGTGATTTTGTCGTGCGATTGACCTTCCGGGCGGCCGTTGCTCGGATCGCCTTTTTGCGATGTGGGGTCGCTGTCCCGGCTTGTTTTTTTGCCGCCACCGAATACGCCTACTGGCCCGAATAGGGACTGGCCGCCGGTCCGCCGGCCATGTCGCTGCGAATGGGCACGAATTGCCGCCATTATGCATAGGGTACGCCTGGGACATACACATAATTCGCCAGAGCAAGGTCGTGGAACTTGATTTAAGTGGTTCCTGACACATTCTTCACCGCCACAACTATCCCGCCTTTGAGTTGCAAACGTGGCCCGCAGCATCGCTCTCGGAGACCACCATGCCCATCGTAAAGCTCCGCGCCTCAACAATCCTTGGCGCGTTCGAACAAGCGCAGGCTGAGCTTGTGGGGAAAGCGGTCGTCCTTACCGACGGAAAAGCCGGGACCGTCGATAGTATCTGGCTCGACGAACTTCACGGCCTGCGAATCTCGATCAGGGGACACGACGGAAAGTGGCCCATCTCAACCATCAAAATCGCGGAAGGCCATTGAATCAACGTCTCCTGGAACACCGGAATCTCAACGCGCGGCCATCGGAGAAAGGCGGGTGACTGTTTTGACCAGATTTGGTCGCGCCGACTCCGTATCGCTCCGCTGCCGGTTCTCAGAGACGAATAAGGATGACGCCGGTGATAAGCAGGGCTGCGCCCACCAACCGAGGAAAGCTTGCTGGGTGAACCGGGATGCCCAACAGTCCAAAATGATCGAATGCCAGCGATCCGAGCATCTGTCCGGCCACGATCAGTCCAATCACAATTGCCGCGCCGAGTCGGGGAACGAGCAAAATCGAAATAGCGATGTAGATCGCGCCAAAAAG
>DATCOK010000125.1:0-17170 GCA_036564765.1 Candidatus Acidiferrum sp.
GTGTGGGATCGTGGGCGACGGAGAAATAGACCATCAAGAGTTGGCCGTAGGTGATTTTGGACGGGTCATAGGTGACCTGCACGGATTCGGCGTGGCCGGTGAAGCCGGTGCTGACCACTTCGTACCCCGGAGATTTTACGCGGCCGCCGGTGTAGCCGGAGGTGGCGGACTGCACACCTTTGACATGTTCGAAGACGGCCTGCACGCCCCAGAAGCAGCCGCCGGCGAAAACCGCGGACTCCGTTTTGGAGGCGGAGGCGAGCGAAGCGTCCACCGAGGGTTTGGGGAACGACGCGGCGTTAGGCATTTCGGCGGGGCGCGCGCCCAGGCTGCGCACGGCGTTCCAGCCGAAAAACAGCAGGATGGCGGTGATGGCGAGAAATTTTCCGACGTAAGGGCTTTGCACGATAGTTGTCCTGGTCTTAAACAATACGGTCTATATGGGTGATTGGATGCGCAAAAGGGCCCAATCGGTAGTTGCGGCAAAGGTGCTGTGGACCTTGTGCGCGAAGAGGGGCATCCTATGGTTGAAGAAAGTAAGGAGAGAAAAAATGAGACGGAATTTTGTGCGGAGCGCGGGATTTGCGGTGATGCCGTTATTGTGCGGGGTCGCTTGTGGTTTGCTGTCGCCGGGTTTGCGGGCGCAGGTGACTGATGGCAAGAAGCCGGAGTTGCCGGCGCCGTTCGCTTCGAAAGCGGCGAACAATTCGGCGGAAGAAGCGAAAGCGCCGGAGGGATTTTTGCCCAAGGTTCCAGAGGGCTTCAAGATCAATGTGTTCGCGGCGGATTTCAAGTCGCCGCGGTGGCTGACGACGGCGCCGAACGGAGATATTTTTCTAGCGGACTCAGCGGCAAATCGCGTGGTGGTGCTGCGCGATCCGCAGCACACCGGCAGCGCGCAGCAGAATGAAGTTTTCGTGAGCGGGCTGAACCAGCCGTACGGCATCGCGTTTCACGACGACTACGTGTACATCGGGGATACCGATGCGTTGCTGCGATTTAAGTATGACGCGAAGACCTCGAAGCGGCTGGGCGAGGCGGAGAAGTTGCTGGATTTGCCCGGCGGCGGGCACTGGACGCGGACGCTGGCGATTGCTCCGGACGGGAAACATATCTACATTGCGATCGGTTCGAATTCGAACATTGATATTGAGAGCGACGCGCGGAGGGCGGCGATTACGGTTTGCGATCTGGATGGAAAAAATGCGCGGTTGTACGCGACGGGCCTGAGAAATCCGAGCGGGTTGGGGATTGAGCCGGTGAGCGGCGCGCTCTGGACGGCGGTGAACGAGCGCGACAATCTGGGGAACGATCTGCCGCCGGACTATTTTACTTCGGTGAAGGACGGCGGATTTTACGGCTGGCCGTATAGCTACATCGGGAACAATGTGGACCCGCGGGTGAAGCCGCAGAAGCCGGAGTTGACGGCCAAGGCGATTATACCGGATGTGCTGCTGGGGGCGCATCGCGCGCCGCTGGGATTTGCGTTCTACACCGGGAAGCAGTTTCCGGAGAGTTATCGCGGTGGAGCGTTCCTGGCGGAGCATGGTTCATGGAACCGCACGCCGCGGGCGGGGTACCAGGTGGTGTTTATTCCGTTCAAGGGCGGGAAGGCCAGCGGGGACCCTGTGCCGTTCTTGACGGGGTTGGTGCCGGACGTGAATAAGCCGGAGGTTTATGGGCGTCCCGTAGGGATTACGGTCACGGCGGACGGGTCGTTGCTGGTTTCGGATGATACGGCGGGGGTGGTGTACCGAGTGTCTGTGGCGAAGTAATGGACCAGTTTTTTTTAGTGGACGACCAGAGTTAGTTTGATTCGCGGAAGCTGGAGGGGTTGGCCCACGGCGTTGTTGGCGGTGGGAGTGATTACCAGGATGGATGTGCCGGCGGGGGTGACTACGGAGCTGCTTTGCGGGGCGGCGGTCGTTCCTCCGCCGCAGCCTTGCAGTGCAGTCAGAGTCGAGGCGAGTAGTAATAGAGCGATGGCGGTCGCTGGCGCGCTACGAAGATCTTTCCAGTGACTACAAGTCAGGCTATCGGCGATTCGGTCATTTAGTTTTCTCGTTTGGACGAAAATCAAAATAAAAATCAGAACGGATGCGCACGGGAGTGCGAGCGGAAGCATTGGTGTCGTTGGCGGCTCGCGATTCGCGAACTTTGGGAGTAGCAGTGCTGTGCCGCTGGTGGGCACGGTGATGGTGAGCGTGGCGGGTGCCCCGAGGTTAAGAGTGATGGACGGAGGCGCCTGACAGGTGGCGTGCGCCGGTGCGCCGGTGCAGGTGAGGGAGATGTTGCCGTCGAAGTCGAGGCCAGGGGTGAGTTGCACGGCGAAGGAGGCAGTTTGTCCGGCGTTGACGGAGGTGGAGAGCGCGGATGCCGGGCTGGTGATAGCGAAGGCCGCGGGAGCGTCGGCGAGGACGTTGAGGATTTGCGGGGAGTTGGGAGCGTCGCTGGTCACGGAGATGGCTTCACTGCGCGTGCCGGAAGAGAGCGGCGCGAAGGTGATGGAGATGGTGCAGGCGGTGTTGGGCGCGACGGTGGCGTTGGCGCAAGCGGCGATGGAGTTGGAGAAGTCGGCGGGACTGTTGCCGCCAGCGGAGATGCCGGTGATGTGCAGCGGGGCGCTGCTGGGATTATTGATCGTGACGCTGGTGGGGACGCTCGCGAGGCCCTGCGTGACCGGCGAAAAATTGACGGAGGCGGGCGCGAAGCGCAGGACCGGGCCGGAGCTGTTGGAGGCGAGTCCGGTGCCGGTGAGATTGATGGAGTGCGGGCTGCCTGAGGCGTTGTCGGTGAAGGTGAGGGTGGCTTGACGTGCGCCTTCAACGGCGGGCGTGAAGATTTCAGTGATGGTGCAGGAGTTGCCAGGCGCGACGGAAGCGCCGATGCAGTTGGTGGAGGGGGCGCTGAAGTCAGCAGGATTTTTGCCACCGAGGAGAATCGAGGAGATGGTGAGCGGGGCGTTGCCGGAATTGGTGACCGTGACGCTGGATGGCGCGCTCGAGGAGACTTTATTGGTCGCCGGGAAATTCATGGTTCCGGGGACGAACGTGATGGCTGGCGCGGGCGGGGGAGTGCCATTTCCCGTGCCGGTAAGCGTGACGGATTGTGGGCTGCCGGGGGCGTTGTCGGTGACGGTAAGTTGCGCCTGGCGTGGGCCGAAAGCCGCGGGCGTGAAAAGGATCGAGATGGAGCAGGAGTGCGACGGAGCGAGCACGGTGGGCACGGCACAATCGTCGAGTTCACCAAACTCAGATGCGTTCGCTCCAGTGACGATGATGGCGTTGACGGCGAGGCCCTGATCGCCAGTGCTGGAGAGGGTGATGGCCTGAGCCATCGCGGAGACGCCGATGTTGCCGGAGCCTAGCGAGAGGGCCGGAGGGGTGAGGGTGGCGACGGGGCCGACTTCCTTCTGGATGCTGTTGGGATCGACACTGAACGCGATGGGCAGGCCTAGACCCACGGCAGTGAATGGGGAGTTTGAGATTTCGGAGAAGTATCCTGTGGACGGATCGACGGAATAGACGCGTGTTTGATTGGGCGCGGTGCTGGCGTAGACGAACTGGCCGGTGGGGTCCGCCACCAGATTGCTGACCGAGGTGAAGCCGGGGAGCGGGGAACTCGGAGCTTCGGTGAGGGTCCAGGTGGTGGTGTCGACAATATAGATGTGTACGGCTGTGGTGGGCGGAGTGGAGAGCGTGGCGTAGACGAAGTGCTGGCCGGGACCGACGAAGATTTCCTGGGGATAGACGCCAGAGCCGGTGTCGAGAATGCTTTGTACGCCTGTTGCGGAGGTCAGTTGAAGAGTGCCGCTGAATTGGCCTTGACCGTTGACCACGAAGCGGCCGATGGGGTCGGCACCGAAGGAGCGGCCGTGGCTGTTGTTACCGCCGTCGGCTCCAGTTTCGGCGCCGAGGAGTCCAGTTTGCGGATCGATGGCGTAGGTGAGCAGGTCGCCGTCCTGCTGGTAAAACAGGTTGGAGGAGGACGGATTGGGGCCGAGGTAGACAAAGAATTTTCCGAGCGCGGGATTGGACGCAGCGCCAACCGGGGAGGAGACCAGTTCCAGAAAGGAGCCAGTGACGGGGGTGAGCGTTTCCGCGGAGGGGTCGATCAGGAAGGATTCGACGCTGCTTTCGCCGGGATTGAGGCCGGCGGAATTGACGACGGCGAGATAGGTTCCGGTGGGTTCGGTGGCAAGCAGGATGGGGCCATTGGTGTTGGCGGAGGCGAAGGGCGAGCCGTTTACTTCGCCGTAGAGGCCAGTGGTGGAGTCGACAGTGTACATGTGAATGCTGTCATTGCCGGCGGCGAAGAGGAAGCGGCCTTTGGCGTCGAGCACGGCGGGAAAACCGAGGGGGAAGAGTGGAGAGCCGTTGACGGGAGCTAGGGTGCCGTTGGTGTCGTTGCGGATGGCGATGGCGCCGCCAGTGGTGTAGATGAAGTTTTGTTGCAGCTGTGCGTGCGCCGCATTGGAGAAAAAGAGGGACGCGAATGCGAGGAAATAGGGAATTGCGCGAGTACGCGAGCGCATGCCGCGTGACAGGTCCGAGAGGGTGGGCTGGGCAGCCATCTAGACTTTCTGCCGCGCATAGCGCGGCCACGAGAAGCAGGCCGCAACTACCATAGGGATAATTATTGATTACGTCAATTGAATATTACTTATAAGTACAACTGCAGATGTGGGAGTGTCTGGCGAGGGCTGACGTTTTTACCAAATTTTAATATTGGGCCTCGGGCTTCTACGGTACGCTGCGCAGCTTATGGAAACTGGGCTACTTGAGGTGCAGTCGCAAAGCGAAGAACGGAACGGCAATATGGTCATCCAGCTGAAAGGCAAGCTGAGTCTCGAAACCGTTAATGCGTTTATCCAAAGGATGCGGCTAGAGGCGGCTGCCGCGATGATCCTGGATATGGGCGGGGTTTCGTTTCTGGATTCGTCGGGCGTAGGCGCGCTGGTATCGATTTTTGTGAGCCGAAAGCATGCCGGGAAGAAGTTGAAGCTGGCGGCATTGACGAAGCAGGGCGTGGCGGTGATGCAGGTGTCCGGGCTGATGAAGTTGATACCTACGTATGCGACCGTCAATGAAGCGGCTGCCGCGTAGAGTTGAGGGTTTTTTGTGTGGCTTGGCCTTTCCTTCCTGAGTGAATCTCGATATTTTCCTTGTGTGATTCGGCAGAATGTTCAGCTTTCAAGCCACTGCTTGAAGTGGGGTAACGCGCCGAAAAGCCGATTCTAGCGAATCCGCGCGGGACATTGTGGGGGTTGGCTCGTCCAATTGAGGGAATCCATTGCGTGCGAGGTGATTTGCGCGCGAAGCAGGACGAAACCTTCTCCGGGGATTCTTCGTTTCTCCATGGGGTAGAAATATGCACAACCTGCTGAACGATTTGCGTTATGCGCTGCGGCAACTGATCAAGAGCCCGGGGTTTGTGCTGACGGGAATTGTTTCGCTGGCGTTGGGGATCGGGGCGACGACGGCGGTGTTCAGCGTGATATACGCCATCGTGATGAATCCTTATCCTTACGCGCACTCTGAACGCATGGTGCACATGCGGCTGAACGATCCTGCGGGGCAGGATCGCGGATTTGGGTTGACGCCAGGGCAATGGCAGAAGATCCGCAAATCACCGGTGGTGGAGGATGCGTTCCTGGAGGGAGGCTGGAATCTCACGTTGACGGGTCAGGACCTGCCGGAAGATGTGGCGGCCGCCAAGATGTCGTCGAACAGTTTTGAGTTTCTGGGAGTGCCGGCCTTCCTGGGTCGCGGATTGCTGTCATCGGACGCGGTGGACGGGCAGGATGCGGCGGCAGTGGCGGTGCTCAGCCACAAATTCTGGAAAAAACACTTCAATGGGAATCTCTCGATCGTAGGACAGAACCTGCAGCTGGTGCACCAGAACTTCACGATTGTGGGTGTGGCTGCACCGCGGTTCACGTGGGAGGATGCCGACGTTTATCTGCCGCAAAAAATTACGCAGGATTTGGCGGGGACCTATTATGTGGGGCTGCGGATCAAGCCGGGAATTTCGCACGAGGCTGCGAATGCAGCGCTGACGCCGCTGATCGAGCAATTCGCGAAACAAACGCCCACCCACTTTCCCACCGAGAAATTTACGTTTCACGTGGTGGGGCTGAGCGACGATTTCATGCACGACCTGGGCGGGACCCTTTCATTGCTATTCACGGGCGTGGCGCTACTGCTGGCGATTGGTTGTGGGAATGTGTCAATTCTCTTGTTAGCGAGAGGAACGGCGCGGCAACAGGAGTTTGCGGTGCGCTCGGCCATTGGAGCTTCGCGGCGGCGGTTGATCCGGCAACTTTTGACAGAGGCGGTGCTCCTTTCGGTGAGCGGGGCGGTGCTGGGCGTGTTGCTGGCGTACAAATCGCTGGCGGTAATGGTGGCGATGTTGCCGAAGTATTCGTTTCCGCATGAAGCGGCGATTCGCATCGATCTGCCGGTCTTGATTTTCAGCGTGGTGGTCGCGATTGGTACGGGAATATTTTTTGGGCTGTGGCCGGCGCTGCAGCTTTCTCGGCCGGATCTGAGCCAGGTGATTCAATCCGGATCGCGGCGGATTTCGGGCGGGGGGCGCGGACGCGCGATGAATACGGTTTTGATCGCGGGCCAAATCGCGCTGACGCTGGTGATGCTTACCGTGGCGGGCGCGGCGCTGGAAGGATTTGTGCGGCTGATGCATGTGCAACTGGGCTACGACCCGCACAATGTGATGTCCGTGGGCATTCCGGTGCATGAGAACACGTACAAGACGTGGGCAGAACGGGTGAATTATTTTGAACGGCTGCGCGACAGTGCGGCGACGGTGCCGGGAGCGAGCATGGTGGCGATTTCGAATAATGCCACGCCGCCTTCCAATGGCAATCCTTCGACGGTGGAAATTCTGGGCACGGCCGGACAGGACGAGCAAAAGGTGCACATCAACTTCGTGAGTCCGAATTATTTTCCGGTGCTGCGGATCCCGATATTGCAGGGGCGAGTGTGGGATGAAACGGAAAATCACCACGCGGCGCATGTGGCGGTGATTAACCAGACCATGGCGCGGCGTTATTTCCCGAACGGCGACGCGATTGGCCATTCGTTTCGTGTGCCGGAGATGCGCGACGAGCCTCCGTTGAATTTAACGGCGCCGGATTCCACTGGGTGGATGCAGATCGTAGGGATTATCGCGGACAAGCGCGACGACGGGTTGCGCAACCCCATCAAGCCGGAGGCGTTTTTGCCGTTCACCATGGCGATGCGGATGTACACGCAAATATTGGTGCGGGCGGAGGTTTCGCCACTGACGCTCTTGCATGCCGTGGGCATGAAGGTGAACGCGGTGGACGGAGATCAGCAAATCATCTCTCAGGATGACCTAGAGCACTGGATTACCAGCCAGCAGGAGTACGAGCAGGAGCATTTTGTGTCGTGGCTGTTTGGGGCCTTTGCGGTGCTGGCGCTGGCGTTGGCGTCGGTGGGGTTGTACAGCGTGGTGTCGTATTCGGTGGCGCAACGCACCAGTGAGTTTGGGATTCGCATGGCGCTGGGCGCGCCGCGAGCGCACGTGTGGCAGATGGTGTTTGCGTCGATGACCGTGAGCGTGGGCGCGGGGATTTTGAGCGGCGTAGCGTTGACGCTGGCGTTGAACCGGGTGTTGGCAAAGTGGGCGGAAGGCAGCGCGAGGGATCCGCTGGTGCTGCTGGGCGTGGTTGGTTTGCTGGTGGTAGTGGCGGCGGTCGCGTGCGCGTTTCCGGCGCGGCGGGCTTCGAGCGTCGACCCGATGGCGGCGTTGCGATTCTAATAGAGAAAAGACGGGAGCGAATCGAGCGGGTTGTTGCTTTAGCTCGGCGTCCAGGTAGGGTGGCTGGTGAACAGGCCGTCGACCAAGCCGATGTGATAGCAGATGAACAGGCCGAAGGCCACGCTGACGAGGCCGGAGGCGGTGATGAGGCTTTTGTTGAGCCAGGCGAATTGGTAGCCGGCGAATGAAAAGGGTAGCGCGATGGCTGCGGTGATGAGCATCATGCCGGCCACGGTTCCGACTCCAAAGACCAACAGATAAAGGATGGCCCAGCGGGGCTCGCGAATGGTGCTCAGAACCAGGAGCGCTACAGCGGCGGAGCCTGCCAGCCCGTGGACCAGACCGACAAAGAGCGGGCGCAGGGTGTGAAAGACGCCCAGATGGACAAAGGGGGCGCGGAGGCGCGCCGGCGTGGCGAGGCTTTCGGCGTGGTGATCGCCGGTCGCGCCGTGGGCGTGCCAGTGGAGATGCAGGTGGGAGTTGTGTTCGTGGAGATGGGCATGTTCGCCGGTCACTTTGGGGTGGGATGGCGAAAATTTCTTGCTGAGCCACTGCATGGCGCCAGTCAGATTGAGGACGCCGAGCAGGATGAGCATCAAGCCGACGGAAAACTCCATGGTGAGGCCGACGCGCGGGGGGATGGCGAGGCCGAAAAGTATGATGGCGGCGCCGACGATGACGATGGTTACGGTGTGACCGCAGCCCCACAACGCGCCGATGAGTCCGGCTTTCAAGACGGAGCGCTCACGGCTGACGATGGTAGACACCGCGATGACGTGGTCGGGATCTGTGGCGTGGCGCATGCCCAGCAGGAAACCAATGGTCAGGATGGCAAGGCCGCTAGTCATGTGGGGTCTTCCTGCGCTGGATCGTGTTGCGCGTTTGTTTCGCGGAGCATAGTCCGCAAATGCGCGGGATTCAAGCCGTCCTCAGCATAGCTTAGATGTGCGATGAAACGAAAAGCCTGGTAACCAGCGGAATCTGTTCGGAGGAACTTAGGCGGGGGTGACGGGGGAGTCGCGGAGGATGCGCATTAGTTCGGCGGCGGCGTGGGGGAGGCGGGCGCCGCGGCGGCCAACCAGGTAGACGTGGCGGGGGATGCTGAGTTGTTTGACTTTGACTTCTTTCATCCAGCCGTGCTCGATTTCCCACTGCACGCACATGCGCGGCACGATGGCTACGCCCATGCCCATCTGCACGAAGCGCTTGATGCTTTCGATGGTGGGCATTTCGATGGGCATGTTGAGTTCGGTGTGGTGGCGCGCGAAAAGTTCGATGACGCGGCGGCGGAAGGGAGATTCGACGATGTGGGCGATGAAGGTTTCGCGGCCCAGGTCGCTGATGTCCACTTCGCGTTTGCGGGCGAGGGGATGCTTGGGCGGCACCACGAGGGCGAGCTCGTCTTTCAGAATTTCGGTGGCTTGCAGTTGCGGGTCGCGCGGAACGTAGGAGACGGCGCCGAGATCGAGGCGGTAGTTGAGAATTTCGTGGGGAATGTCTCGGGAAAACATGCGGTGGACGCGGACCTGCACGCCGGGATGTTTTTCGCGAAAGAGGGCGAGAGCGGGAAGCAAGGCGTGGATGGAGCTTTCGTTGACGCCGAGAGAAAGTTCGCCACGCTGCAGGCCTTCGAGTTCAGTGAGGCCTTTTTTTACTTCGTCTCGCAAGTTGACGAGGCGCTCGGCGTAGTCCTTGAGCAGGGTGCCGGCGTCGGTCATACGCACGGGGCGGGAGCCACGGACGAAGAGCGGCTGGCCCAACCCGTCTTCGAGTTTGCGAATGGCCAAGCTGATGGCAGGCTGGGTGCGGTAGAGGCGCTCGGCGGCGCGCGAGAAGCTGCCTTCTTTGGCGACCATTAAAAAGACCTGTAATTCGCCGATATCCACGCGAAAAGCCCCGGAAACGAGTATAAGCCAGGATTATCAAAAGTAGAATAAAGATAAATTTGACTAGCGGCTGTGGCGGGTGCGTTACTAGTGCAGGTAAACCTCATGGACGTAGTGCGCATATTCGACACCACCCTCCGGGACGGCGAACAGTCGCCGGGCTTTTCCATGAATACGCCGGAAAAGATTCGCATGGCGCACCAGTTGGCGGCGCTGGGCGTGGACGTGATCGAGGCGGGTTTTCCGATTTCGTCGCGCGGCGATCTGGAAGCGGTGCGCAAAGTGGCTCAAGAAGTGCGCACAGTGCCAATCGCGGCATTGGCGCGCGCGCGAAAAGACGATGTGAACGCGGCGATTGAGGCGCTGGAACCGGCAGCGGCTCCGCGGCTGCACATTTTTCTGGCGACTTCGGACCTGCATCTGAAGGTGAAGCTGCACATGACGCGCGAGCAGGCGCTCGAAGCCATTGCGGCGATGATCAAGCTGGGTCGCAACAGTGTAGGCGAAGTGGAATTTTCCGCGGAGGATGCGGGGCGCACGGACATCGATTTTCTGTGCGAAGTGTGCCGCGTGGCAGTGGCCGCTGGCGCGACGGTGTTGAATTTGCCGGACACCGTGGGTTACGCGGTGCCGGAAGAGTACGGCGAAATGTTTCGCAAGGTGCGGGCGTGCCTGGGGGATGCGCAGGGAATTACGCTGAGCGCGCACTGCCACGATGATCTGGGGATGGCAGTGGCCAATTCGCTGGCGGCGGTACGCGCGGGAGTGCGGCAGATCGAGTGCACGGTGAACGGCATCGGAGAGCGCGCGGGAAACGCGGCGCTGGAAGAGATTGCCGTGGCGCTGGCGGTGCGCAAGGAAAGTTTCGACGTGACGACCAACATCAAGCTGGAGCAGTTGTTTCCGTCTTCGCGCATGCTGACGGAAATTACCGGCGCGCAAGTAGCGCCGAATAAAGCGGTGGTGGGCGCGAATGCCTTTGCGCACGAAGCGGGGATTCACCAGGACGGCATCATCAAGAATCCACTGACCTACGAAATTATTTCGCCGGAAACGGTGGGCGTGCCGGCGCGCATGATGGTGCTCGGGAAACATTCCGGGCGAAATGCGTTGCGCATGAGCTTGCGCGATTTAGGATATGAACCGAGCGACGGGGAGCTGGCCGAAGTGTATTCGCGGGTGAATGCGCTGGCGGACAAATCGAAGAACGTGCGTCCGCGAGATCTGGTGGCTATCGCGCATGAAGTCCTGCGGCGGCGGCCGGCGGCCATGGCGGCGGACGCTTCCCCCGTAGCGTAAGGCGGCCGTGAAGTGGCATTGCGACTTGTCCCCGATGAGCAGGCAGTGAAACCGGAGTTTTCCATGAAGAAGAATATTGTGCTGCTGCCGGGTGATGGCATCGGGCCGGAAGTGACGCGGGCCGCGACGACGGTGCTGCGGGAGTGCGCGCAGGAATTTTCCCATCATTTTGATTTGCATGAATATCTGATTGGCGGCGCGGCGATCGAAGCCGTGGGCACGCCGCTGCCGGCCGAGACGCTGGAGGCTTGCCGCAAAGCGGACGCGGTGTTTCTCGGCGCGGTGGGCGGCGCGAAGTGGGATTCGCTGCCGGTGGGGAAGCGGCCGGAAAGTGGGCTGCTGGAGTTGCGGCGCGGGCTGGGGCTGTACGTCAATGTGCGGCCGGTGAAGGTGTGGGAGCCGTTGCGCAGCATTTCGCCGCTGAAGCCGGAGCGGCTGGGCGAGCTGGACATCGAAATTGTGCGCGAGCTGGCTGGAGGCATGTACTTCGGCGAGCGCGGCAACACCACGGAAAAGGGTGTGGAGCGCGCGTGGGATACGGAGTCGTATTCAACGCCGGAGATCGAGCGGATCGCCACCTTTGCGTTTGCGCGCGCGGAGACGCGCTCGCGGCGACTGTGCTCGGTGGACAAGGCCAACGTGCTGAGCAGTTCGCAGCTGTGGCGGCGCACGGTGTCGGCCGTGAGCACGGTGTATCCCTATGTGAAGCTGGAGCACATGTATGTGGACAATGCGGCGATGCAGTTGACGCTGCGGCCCACGCAATTTGATGTGCTGCTCACGACCAATATGTTCGGCGATATTTTGAGCGACGCGGCGGCCGCGCTGGTGGGCTCGATTGGCCTGGTGCCCTCGGCGAGTTTTGGGTCGAGCGCGCCGCTGTTTGAGCCGATTCACGGCTCGGCGCCATCGCTGGTGGGTTCGGATGCAGCCAATCCGATTGGCTCGATTTTGAGCGCGACGATGATGTTGCGCGATGCGTTTGGTTTGTCGCTCGAGGCGGAATGGGTGGAGCAATCGCTGCTGCGTGTGTTGGGCGGCGGTTACCGCACGCCGGACATTGCGGAACGCGGCGCACGCCCAGTCGGGGGCTCGGTCTTCACCGAAATTTTGCGCGAAGAGATGTTGCGCACCCTGGAGCACGCCGAACGCTACGGCTGGGGCGTGTAAGCAAGATCCTTTTTTTGTAGAGCCTAGCTACTTCTCTCGCAGGACTTAGTCCTTCAACTTCTGTTCCCCCGTTTGGTAGAAGATCGGCCAGATGCAGCCGCCGAAAATATTTGGTGAGTAGAGCCGTGGTGCGTAGGCATGATGCGTTGTTATGACGAACATTGATCACGAGAGAGAGCGGGAACGGTTGGCGGCGATTTATGTGGCGAAGAGTGAGTTGGAGTTGGCCGCGCTGGCCGCGGATCAGCGGGCGCTAACGGAAGATGCGCTGAGTGCGCTGGAGGCGGAGTTTGTGAAGCGGGGAATGCCGTTCGAACGGCAGGAGTTGACGATCGCGGATGAGGCCGACGTCAAGCTGATACCGATCCGGCGGTTTCGGGATTTGCCGCAAGCGCTGGTGGCCAAGGGGGTGCTGGATTCCGCGGGCGTGAAATGTTTTTTGTCGGACGAGAATACCGTGCGGATGGATTGGATGTGGTCGAACGCGCTGGGCGGGGTGCGTTTGTGGGTACGGGAGGATGACTTGCCGGATGCGGCGACTTTGCTTTCGCCCGAATATGCCGATGATGCGGACTTGAAGCAGCCGGAGAAATAAGCAGCGCCTAGCCGGCTTGATGCAGGCCGATGGCGTTTAAATCTTCCACGGTGTGAATCCAGCCGACCTGGTCGTCGATGCGCAGCTTGATCCAGATATCTTCGCCGCAGCCGAGGCTGATCAACTCTTTGTCTTCCTGCCACGTAAGCTGCGTTTTAGCTGCGAGGATTTCCACTTTGGAGCTTTTCTTCACCACCACGTGAGCGGGCGGCCCGCCACGATCGTTCGATTCCGCGAAGAGCCTCACGAAAGTCATGTCCTGCTCCATCGACGGTTGCTGGGTTTGCTGTACGGGCATTTCGCATCCATCTTCGGCGAAGCCGTGGCCGGTTTGAATCATGCAGTGCTGCCCCAATTCGAGCTTGCGCTCCTGCCAATTGATGCGGATGGGCGCCAGCACGGAGAAGTAGCCTGTCCATACGCGGATGGTGATGCTGTCGGGCAGGATCTGTTTCGTCTTGCCGATTTGCGTGACGGGTCCGGGAATGAATTCGGCAAGCTCACCTTCGGTGACGATGGGTTTGCCGATGGGCACGAGCTTGCCGCTGGATAAGCCGAGGATTTGCCACGGGCCGCCGCTCATCGGCGCGGAAGGCAGGCAGCCGGTATCGAGCAGCAGACCTTCTCCGTTGGTTCCGTGCAATTCCTGCACGCTGATGGAGCAATCTTCTGCGAACTGACCATTCTCGAGGGTCGTGGAAAAGGCCTGGTGGTATTGCAGGGCACCGGAAGCGTCGAGGAGATCGAAGGACTCGAGGGCTTGCGCGTCGGGTCCCGTTTGGCCGGGCAGACGATTGTAGTGCAGGACGGCGGTGAAGGACTGATTGCGCAGCACAAACGGGCCGCGGCGCTCTTCGATGATTTCAAATACCGGAGAGGAAGTTGCGTTAGGTCGGACTTTAAGAGTGGGAGCCTGAGCGCGGGTTTCCTGAGAGTTGGACGGCGGCGCGAGAAACGTGCTCATGGCAAAAGCCGTGGCAAAAATCATGGGCGGGATGTTACGAAGTGAGCAAACGGTGGACATCAAAACTCCTGGCTGCCACGAACAGAGAAGATTTGAAGCTTTGAGAAGCCGCGATGGAATATGTTCGCACCGAGTGAAGCTCTTGGCCAGCATAGTGCGCACGGCGATGGCAAAAGAGAAAACCAGTACGGTCATCGCTAGCCACGGACGAGAAGGATAAATGGATTGTTCAGGCGTAACTCGCTGCCCTCGCGCCTTGCGGGAGGCGGTACAGGGATGCTACTTTTAGGCGTTCTTTTTGAGTGTCAAAGCGTAGTTGGCCAGCGGCTTGGATGGGCTGACGAGCTGACAGCCAGTTGAATTTTCGGCGGATAACTTGGGTTATCTGTGTTGCTTTCACCCCACCGCCGATATCGGCGCGGCTATTATAAGCCGCGTGGTTTGTAAGTCTTGATTGGAGTGGTTGGCGGTTTTGGTTGGATTGCTGATTACTCATCCTGCATGACAAGTTCGCAAAACAATTCGAATGGAGCGCGGCAAGTACCGAGCCCTGATGGCGGTGCCCCGCTCGCGCGAGACGGCGGCAGCTCAGGTGCGACCTACTGGCGCGTGGAAGGTTCGCTGCTGGAGTTGGGGGCGCTGCGCCCGGTGTTATTTTTCACCTGGAATTCGCGGAGTTACGCGGAGCGCTGGGCGCGGCGCGCCGGTATGGCCGGAATGGCGATGTTGCGGCCGTTCACGTATGCAGCGAGCCGCACGTTTGCCACTCGGTTTCTGCACACGTTACTGCGGGGCGTGAGCCGCGACCGGCTGGATTTGCTGGGCGAAGAGTATTTTCAGTACGTGTTGAAGCCGCAGATGCGGCGCGAAGCGGTGGAAAAGTTGGCGGAGGCCACGCGGCGCGGTGAGCGCGTGGTACTGGTGAGCCAGCTGCTCGATCATATTTTAAAGCCGCTGGCGAAACATTTTGGCGTGGATTCGATCATCGCGAATCGACTGGAGTTTCGCGATGGCGTCGCGACCGGACGGTTACTCGATCCGGTGGTGCGGCCGCGAGGGCCGCTGGCGTGGGTGGCTAGCGGATCGACGGATGGGCGAGTTGCGCGAGAAAAATTGGTGAGCCAGCTGGGTTGGTCTCGCGACAATTCACTGCCGGAGACGGCGGTGCAGAGCAGCGCGCGGCCGCCGGCTCCCCTGGAAACTACGGGGCCTTGCGGCAGAGCGGTGGCGGTGTTTGGCGAAACGCCGCGGGTGGAAAAACTTTCGGTGCGCGAGACGCTGGCGGGGCGCCACATTCTCCTGGTGGGCGTGACGGGCTTCATCGGCAAAGTGTGGTTGGTGAACCTGCTCGAAAATATTCCGGAGATCGGCAGGATCACGTTGCTGATTCGGCGGAATCGCACGACTTCGGCACAGCGGCGCTTTGAGAAGATTGTGGAAGAGTCGCCCACGTTTGACACGTTGCAGGAACGCTACGGGCGAAACCTGGGCGCGTTTCTGAAAGAAAAAGTGGACGTAGTGGAAGGCGACGTGAGCGCTCCGGGGCTGGGGCTGGATGAGGCGGTGCAAATGCGCCTGACCAAATCGCTGGATTTGGTCGTGAACAGCGCGGGGCTCACGGATTTCAATCCAGATCTACGCGATGCGCTTTCTTCCAATGTGGATTCCGCGGTGAGTCTGCTGGAATTTGTGCGGCGCTGCGAGCATGCCGGGTTGATGCATCTTTCGACCTGCTACGTGGTGGGCATGCGCGACGGGCGGGTCACGGAAGAGTTGAAGGCGAACTACAATCCGTCGGGCGACCCGGAATTCGATGTAGACCGCGAGATTCAGTCGCTGCGCGACACCATTCGCAACGTGGAAGACCGCGCGGAAGGCGTAGAGAAGATAAAGGCGTTGAAGCGCCAGGCCTTGGGCCGCGGCGTGGATGACTCGGTGGTGCCGGCGAAAGAGCTCGACGGGGTGGTACGGCGCAACCGCATTCGCTGGGCGCGCAACCGGTTGGTGCGCATCGGTATGCGGCGCGCGCAGCATCTGGGCTGGCCGAATACCTATACGTTCACGAAGAGTTTGGGTGAATCGGTACTGGCGACGCGCGGCAAGGATTTGCCGATTGCGATTGTGCGCCCTTCGATCGTGGAGAGTTCGGAGCGCTCGCCATTTTCCGGTTGGAATGAAGGCATCAACACTTCGGGCCCGCTGTCCTATTTGCTGGGAACAAATTTTCGCCAGCTGCCGACCAATGCGCGCAAGTGCCTGGACGTGATTCCGGTGGACATGGTCTGCCGCGGCATGAGCTTGATCGCCGCGGCGGTCATTGCGCGGCGCAACGCGCGCATGTACCAGCTGGCGACCTCGGCGGTGAATCCGGTGAACATGGGGCGCAGCATCGAGTTGACCGGCCTGGCGCACCGCAAGCATTACCGGATGCTGGAAAGCAGCGTGGACAACTGGCTGAAGGTAAAATTCGAGACCATTCCGGTGTCGAAGCAACGCTACGAGCGCATGTCCATTCCGATGCAGAAGGCTGTGGTGTCGCGCATCAATCGCGTGGCCAGCGCGCTGAAGATGAAGAAACCGCCGCTGGCGAAGGCCGAACGCGATTTGAACCGTGCGGAAAAGTTGATCGAGCTGTATGAACCGTTCATCCTGCACAACGACCATGTATTCGAATGCGAAAATACCCGGATGCTTTCCGCGGCGCTGCCGGCAGGGGAGCGCTGCCTGTTCGACTACGCGCCGGAAGCGATCGACTGGTGGGATTACTGGATCAACGTGCACATTCCGGCGTTGCGGCGCTGGTGCTATCCGCTGATGGAAGGGCGCCCGCTGGAGTCGCGCACGCCGCGTGAATTGGATTGGACGGCCGCGCCGGCTCATGCGGCCACGGTTTCAGGCTCTACCGCGTCCACAGACCCCTTGTGGCGGTCCTCCTAACTTATGGCGATTTTCGTAACGGGCTCCACCGGGTATCTCGGCAGCTATCTGGTGGCCGGGCTTTTGCGGGAGCACCGCGACTCTCTAAATTTGCTGGTGCGCGCGAAATCGGAGCAGGAAGCGCGCGAGCGTTTGTGGAAGTCGCTGCAGCTGCATGTGGAGTTTCCGGAATTTTCTGAATTCTTAAACTCGCGAATGCGCATTTTTCTGGGCGATCTGACCGACGAACGCTTTGGCCTGGCCGACGGCGCGTATCACGACCTGGTGGACACCAGCGATTCGATCATTCATTGCGCGGCTTCTCTGAACCGTAAGTCGGAACGGCAATGCCTGAACGTGAACCTGCGCGGCGGGCTGGAAGTGGTGCAACTGGCGCGGCGGGCACAAAATCGCAACGGACTGCGGCGTTATTCGCACGTATCGACGGTGGCGGTGGCGGGTCGGCGGCAAAACGAGATTGTGACGGAGGATGCGTCCATCGATTGGGCGCGCTCGGACTACGATCCGTACGCACGC
>DATCOK010000126.1:0-6946 GCA_036564765.1 Candidatus Acidiferrum sp.
TTCAGCACCCAGTCGTCGCCCTTGCGCACCGCCGTGGTGCGCGTGCCCCCGGCATCCGAGCCGGCCTCCGGCTCGGTCAACGACCATGCGCCAATCTTTTTCCCCTGCGCCAGAGGAACCAAATACTTCTTCTTCTGCGCCTCGTTTCCAAATTTAAAAATGTGATTGCCGCACAGCGAATTGTGCGCCGCCACAATAATCCCGATGGAGCCATCCACACGCGACAATTCTTCAATCACCAGCGCGTATTCAATGTAGCCCAGCCCTGCGCCACCCAGATCTTCTGGGAAAATCACACCCAACAAACCCATCTCCGCGAGCTTTGGAATAATCTCCGATGGAAAATGCGAGGCCTCGTCCCACTCCATAACATGCGGCGCGATTTCGCCTTCCGCGAATTCGCGCACACTGCGCCGCAGCTGTTTCTGTTCTTCGGTTAAACTGAAATCCACGCGGTCTCCGGCTACCAGCCTACAGGGTAGTTGTTCTTTTTATTCTCTTCATCGAGCCACGCCTTCAGCGGCGCGAAATAATCAGCCAACGCCGACGCGTCCAATTGTTTTTCGCCCGTCAGCGCCTCAAGCGCCACCGGCCACGGCCTGCTCAATCCCATCGACAGCATTTTATTCAAGCGCTCGCCCGCCGTTTTGTTGCCGTAAATCGAGCAGCGATGCAGAGGCCCGTTGTAACCAATTTCGCGACACAAAGCCCGCTGAAACTGAAATTGCAGGATACCCGCCAGAAAATACCGCATATACGGCACGTTCCCCGGCACATGATATTTTGCGCCCGGATCGAAATCGGCTTCGCTGCGCTCTACGGGCGGAACAATGCCCTGATATTTACGGCGCAGTTCCCACCACGCTTTATTGTAGTCCTCCGGCTTCACCTGCCCGGAGAAAACTTCCCAGCGCCATTTATCGACCAGCAACCCGAATGGCAAAAATGCGACCTTCTCAAGGGCCTTCTGCAATAAATAATCGATGTCCTGCGAACTCGACGGCACCGTCTCGATGAGCCCGATCTTCTGCAGGTATTCCGGCGTGATCGACAAGGCGATCGTGTCGCCCACCGCTTCATGAAAGCCATCGTTGGCGCTTCCCTGGAACAGCGGCGGCTGCGTGTTGTACGCGCGTTGATAAAAGTTGTGTCCCAGCTCATGGTGGATCGTTCGAAAATCCTCTTCGGTAATCTGGATGCACATCTTGATGCGCAAATCGTCCTTGGAATCCACGTCCCAGGCGCTGGCATGGCAAACCACGTCGCGATCCGCCGGCTTGGTGAACAGTGAGCGCTCCCAGAATGTTTTTGGCAGCGGCGCGAATCCAAGCGAAGTGAAAAATCCTTCGCCGTACTTCACCATCCCACGCGCGTCAGTCTGCCGCTCTTGCAGGATTTTGGTCAGGTCGTAACTTTGCGCGGGCTTGGGCGAATCCATCAGCGCATAGACGTTGTTCCACTCCTGGCTCCAGGGATTGCCAAGAAGTTGCGCGGGAATCGGTCCTTTTGCCGGAACCAGGGTCTGGCCATACTTTTTGACCAACTGACCGCGCACGTAGGCATGCAACGATTCGTAGAGCGGCCGCAATTGCTCCCAGAGCCGGTCCGTTTCCTTCGCAAATTCGTCCGGCGGCATGTCGTACTGCGAGCGCCAGATCACTCCGACATCCTTGTAACTCAACTCACGCGAGCCTTTATCGCCGAGCTCCACGAGCCGGGCATAACGCTGGCGCATCGGCGCGCCAACGGCATGCCATCCAATCCACGCCCGCTTCAATTCCTCAGGGTCGTGGCTGGTGGCCAGCAGCCGCTCGATCGCGGTGATGTCCAGGCACTTCGCTTCCGGTCCGTCACCGTTGGGACACCATTTCCCTTTGCCGTAATCGCCGGCCAGCGAAGCCGATATGGAAGCCAGCTCTTTCTGCTCCGCGGCATTCGAAGGCGCGGGGAAGCCAATCGACAATTTGACCAGCAACATTTTGCGCGCCATTTCTGGCGGCAGTTTCAACCCGTCGAAGCGATGAGCCTTTCTCGCGAGCTCCACCGTAAGCGCGTTCACGACTTCGCCGGCGTCCGCGGCGATCTGATCGGTGTCGTCGGTGATGAAATTCAGCTGCACCCAAGCGGCGCGCTGGGCCTTGTTGCCCAGGTCGAACAGTTGGGCTTCGGCATCGTCGAGAAATTTCTTGGCCTCTTCGACCGTAGCCGGGCCCTCCACCCCTTTTGCAGGGGCAGTCGCAACTGTCGCCTCGGGCGACCCTCCAAACGCCGCGCGCGGGTTGAGCAGCAAAACCGCTGCGGCCATCGAGAGGACGATTTGAGATACACACCTCGTGATTTTCATGCGTTAGCCTTCTTACTGTTGGACGCCACCTGCCGAATGATCGGTAGCGCACGTTCGATGCCGGCACGTATCACATCGCAATGCGTAACAAATCGCACGGAGTGCAGCGCGGTGTCCTGCGCCCAGATGCCGTGGCGGTACAACTCCGCGCAAAATTCCACCGCCGTTTTTCCGGTCGCAGAGCAGTCGCAAATCACGATGTTAGTCTTTACTTTCGCCGGATCGATGCTCAGATGCGGGATTTCCGCCAGCCCTTCAGCGAGAAACCGCGCATTGTCGTGGTCGATGTGCAGCCGCGAAGGCGAAACACGCAACGCCACCAAACCCGCCGCGGCGATGACTCCCGCCTGGCGCATCCCCCCGCCAAACATCTTGCGATAGACGCGCGCCTTGTCGATGAACGCCTGCGAGCCCACTACCATCGAGCCCACCGGCGCGCCGAGGCCCTTCGAGAGACAAAACATGACTGAGTCGCATTTCCTCGTCATATTCGCAACGGTCTCTTTCAGCGCCACCGCCGCATTAAAAATGCGCGCCCCGTCCATGTGCACCTTCAGGTGCGCCTCATGCGCGTTCTCACAAATGTCCTCCACCGTCGCGGTGGGATAGACCATGCCGCCGGCCATATTGTGAGTATTTTCCAGGCAAACCAGCGCAGTCTGCGAATCGTAATAAATCCGCGGGCGAATCACGGCGGCGATCTGCGCCCAGGACAAAATGCCGTCCTCGCCACGAGCGATGCGCGGCATACATCCCGCAACGGCCGACATGGACGCCAATTCATAAAGATTCACATGCCCGCGTTCGTCGCAAATCACTTCATCGCCATGATGCGTCCAGATCTTGATGGCGATGAGATTCCCCATCGTGCCGCTGGGGACCAATAAAGCGGCATCCTTGCCGAACACTTGCGCCGCCTCGCGCTCCAGTTGATTGACCGTGGGATCTTCGCCGTACACATCGTCCCCGACTTCGGCTTCGGACATAGCGCGCCGCATCTCGAGCGTCGGGCGCGTGATCGTGTCGCTGCGCAGATCGACGATCTCGTCCAGATGGATGGCTCGAAGCCGGTCGTGCATGCTTGCAGCGTTGCTATCGGTAACGCTCACGATTCACACCTCGGCGCTTGGAAGTGGCTAACGGGACGTTTGCGCGCTGAGAAAGATCGCACAATTATCGCAGCAATTCGACAAAAACTTCGTTGGACACGCTGAGCCGCGAGGGCGCCAGTCGGACCACCGGCCCGTTCCACTCCACCAGGCCGGAAGAAGCCAGCGGGGCAAAGCGTGGCGTAAGGCTCACCGCATAATTTTTCTCGATGCGCGATACGTCGATGCCGTCGAGTTGCCGCAAGCCGAGGAACAGTTCCTCCTCAAGCGCGGCTTCGGACGTGACGTTTTCCAATTGCTCCACTGGAAGCGCGCCTTCCTGCAACGCCTTCACATAGCCTGCTGCGTCGTGGGCATTGGCCCAGCGTTGCGGGCCCGAAAACGAATGCGCGCCCGCGCCAAAGCCCAAATACGGCTCGCGCCGCCAGTACTTCAGATTGTGGTGCGATTCGAATCCCGGCTTGGCCCAGTTGGAGATTTCGTAATGGTGGTACCCGGCCCCGCCCAGCGCCCGCTGCGCCGCCTCATAAAACTCCGCCATCTGGTCTTCCGATGGCACGGCCTTCGCGCTGTAGCGTGTGCCGCCTTTCAGCAGTTCGCTGCCGAGCCGGCTTTTTTCATCCACTTCCAGAACGTAAACGGAAACGTGTTCCGGCGCCAGCTCGATCAAGCGCCGAAGCGATTCACCCCAACTCTCGCGCGTCTGAAGGGGCAGGCCCGCGATGAGATCGAAACTGATGTTGCGGATTCCAGCGTTGCGCAGGATCGGCACGGCGCGATAAATATCCGCCTGGCGATGCATTCGGCCCACCGCCGCCAATTCCAGGTCCGAAAACGATTGCACTCCAAAACTTACTCGATTGATTCCCGCGGCGGCCCACGCGGCAGCCTTGATGGCGTTGATGGTCTCGGGATCGGCCTCCAGCGTCACTTCCCGCAAATCGCAGGAAAATGTCGCCCGGATGGAGTCCAGAATTGTTTGCAGATGTGTGGGATCGAGCAGACTCGGCGTTCCGCCACCGATATAAACCGTGTCGGGTCGCGCGCCTTCCGCAACAGAATTGGGGATGCCTATGCCGGCAGGTACGTATAACTCTTGATGTTTCTCAATTTCGACGCAGACCGCCGCCACATACGGCGCAAAACGCGCGGACGAAACCACTCCGGTGTGAAAATTACAGTAGGTGCATCTGGTCTGGCAAAACGGAACTTGTACGTAGATGCCCAGGCTCGTCATTGGCATCAAAACTCTAACACAGCGCGCACCAGTCAGGCAGTCGGCGGCGCCTCGCGCTCACGCTGCGTCCGGAACGATCTTCACCTGCAAGTGGCGCTCGCGCGGGCCATCAAATTCGCAAAAGAAAATTCCCTGCCAGCGCCCCAGCTGCAGCTTGGCACCTTCCACAAAAATCGTCTGGCTCGCGCCCACCAGTACCGCTTTCATGTGCGAATCAGAATTGCCTTCTGCGTGCCGATACGGCCCTTCGAACGGAATCAACCGGTCAAACGCGCCTTCCAGATCGCTGGCCACATCCGGATCGGCGCACTCATTAATCATGATCGCCGCGGTAGTGTGCGGCACATACACATAGCAGATCCCGCTCGTCACGCGCGATTTCTGGACGGCTTGCGCCACCTGCGCGGTGACGTCCAGCAAATGTGTGCGGCGGGACGTTTTGATCTTCAGAGTATGGACGGTAGCCAAGGACGAGTACTCCGACGCCAATTTCAGGAAAGCTGGACGATGCAATGACGACCAAGATTTTTGCTGCTACACATCTTTTGTAATTCTGCGAGCCCGCCCGGTCCCCAACGCGCCAGAAATGGCAGCAGGCACAGTTCGCGCGATTGCAGCGTCTTGTGAGGGTACAGCAGGTTCTCGAGAAAACTTTCATGCGTCGCCAACTGTTGCGCCTTGTTGTCCTGCGCGCGCCCGGTCTTGCGGCGCAGCTTATCGATCTGATAGTCGATCTTCTTCCGAGCGGTATGGATGGCCCCTTGTAGCGTAGGGTCCAGCTTGTCCATCTGTGCTTTCAAATCGTCGAGCATTTTCGTGACTTGCTCACGGTTACGATCGAAATTTTTCGAGAGCTGCTTGGGCACCGACACAAGCTCCATGCGCCGCCGCACTTCCTGCGCTCCCGCCCAGATGTCTTCCACTTCAAGCTTGTAAGCGCGCAGCAGTTTTTCGGCTTTCACGTCCACCAGCGTGAATCCCGGCCGCGGCAAAATCACCGGCATCCGTCCGAGTACATGCCAGTAAACCACCTCAGACTGCGCGAAATAAGAAATTTCCGCCGCTCCGCCGATGTACGCCACCGTGGGCAGCAGATAGTCCTGTACCACCGCGCGCAACAGTGCACTGGGGCTGAAGTCCTGCGGCTGGGTCTCAACCGCCTTGAGCAGTTCGGACTTGCTCCACTGCTTCCCGCCCGCCTGGAATTTTGACGCGGTGCTTACGGCGATCGGGCTGCGCGGCCCGTCGCCCATATAAAAGAGGAGCGTGCTTTTGGCGGTAACTTTAACCTGCGGCGCATAGCCCGAGGTTTCCAGTTGCTTGCCGCGTTGCAACAATTTTTCGTTCAGCGCGTCGCGATCTTCTACCGCCTGTCGATAGACCGGCGCAGCAATTCGGTGCAAGGCCGGGTCCAACGGGTCCAGCAGAATAAGCCCCAGCGGAGAAAATAGTTTCGCGAATAATTTGGCGAACGCGCCGCCGTACGTCTCGCGCGCGTTGTAACTCTCGCGCAATTGGTGCGCCAGCAGCGTGCTCCCCTGCCGCGCGAGCAGGTCCGAAGCCTGATGCACTTGCTCCTCGACTGCGGCGCCCAGTGGCACTTTCCCGACTGGTCGACCGACGATATCCGCTTCATCAGGCGCAGGAAGTTCGAACCGGTGCAGCGCCCCATCCTGAAACCAACTCACATGCCGTACTTCGTCAATGTCGTGATCTTCCGTGGCCATCCAGAAAATTGGCACGGCCTCTATGCCGGAAGCGCTGAGTTCTGCAGCGAGCTGAATCGCCGTTAAGACCTTGTAGAACGAATACGCCGGACCACTGAAAAGTCCAACCTGTTGCCCGCTGACGATGGCAACCGCGCCTTTCTCCAACTTATCGAGGCTCTCAAGTGCCGCCGGCGCAGCGCCGAATGCACTGTTCTGCGTGCGCAAAGCGGCCGCCACTTCGCGGCGGCGTTCACCAGGAAAAGTCAATTCCCGAGCCACGCGGCTAACCGACGCCATCTCCGGCGGATTCACATAAAACGACGCAACACGGGAAAAATGATCGAGGTAATCGAGGAAGAGTTTCGACTGGTGAGGCAGCCGGTGGGACGCGAGGGCGCGACAGTCCATGAGCCGTTAGATGATACGCGGGTGAAAACGTCTCATCAAACAGCGCAATTTACGGCGGTCATGCCGAAGCCAGGGCGGGCTGCTCGATAGTCGCCAAAAACTGCGTCAGACGCGTCTTTTGTTCGCTGGATAGCGGCGG
>DATCOK010000127.1:0-2493 GCA_036564765.1 Candidatus Acidiferrum sp.
GGTAGATTGGGGAGTTGAGGTGGCTCTTCTCCATCGTAGAAGAGTTGGTAGAGTGGGCACTCGAGAGCGCGGGCCAGTTTTTCCAGTGTTTCGATGGCCGGAACCGTATGGCCATTTTCTACACGGGAAATATAACAACGCAGTAAACCGGTTCGTTTCTCGATATCACCCTGGGAAAGTTTCTTTTCCTCGCGCATTACACGGAGGCGGTCGCCAATAATCATGGCGGCATTATTTCATTGGGTAAACCATTAGGCAAGTACAAAGTTGATGTGTGGTGTATGAAACATTTGATGCGTAGTGGAAAACCGCGAAGCCTCTGGACGTAACCAAAAGCTCATGCCAAACGTCCCAAAACTAGCGCCGCTCGGGCCCGGCAGCGGGCCTCTCAAGCAGGATCGCGAGGCGGGTCCGGACGGCGGGTCCACCGCCCTTCGAACTGGGGCGTATGACCGGGAACTGGTTCGGCGCGCGCAGGCCAACGACAAGGAAGCCTACGAAGAATTAATCAAGCGCCATCAGCAGCGCGTCTTTGCCGTAGCCAGCGGTATTTTACGGAGGCACGAGGACATCGAAGATATCGCTCAACAGGTCTTTATCAAAGCCTATTTTTCGCTCAAACGCTTTGATGGCCGCGCGGCATTCAGTACCTGGCTATACCGCATCACACTGAATGAGTGCTGGGACCTGCTGCGCAAGAAAAAAGTCCGCCCTTTGCTGTACGAGTCGGACCTCAGCGAAGAGCAAGCCGAGCGCGTGGCCAGCGCGGAAAGTGCCGACGGTGCCGGCCCGGATATTCGCCAGCGTCTCGAAACCCAACAGCAAGTTGCGCTACTGCTGGACGGCCTCGATGAGCGCGACAAGTTGATGTTGATGCTTAAGGAAGTCGAAGGCCTGTCGATCGAAGAGATTGCTGAGGTTCTGGACTTGAACGCGAATACCGTAAAGGTACGATTGTTTCGTGCCCGCCGCCGAGTAGTAAAAGCGGCGGCAGAACGTCAGCAACGAGAGAAGGCAATTGAAGCCGGCCGGCAGCAAGCGGCCAAAGCGAGACGGTAGCCGGGAATTTCACGCACGGTAGGGAGCAGCGAAGGAACGGCAAACTACTTAGCGAACATATCGAGAAATAGCAGGTTCGCCAGGAGAAACGCCATGTGGAACATCTCGGACGTTGTAAAAAAGTTCGGTTCGGAAAACAAATTGTGCGCCCAATATCGTGAGGCGCTGGAGGATCTTCGCTCCGATCTTAGCGAAGCCTCGGCTTCGGCCGAGCTAAATCGAATCCTGCCTACTGAGGTTCTGGCTCACGCCGCGGGTTGCAACCCCTGCGGAGAAGCCGCGGAGACTTTCTGGGCCTCGCGCAACGTCTTGACCGGCCCCCTGTACCTCGCACATGACGAACATACCGCCGCCTTCGCCAAGCTCGAACCGTGGTTCGCCACTCGCGTCATGGCTAGAATCGCCGAACGTGAAGTCGAAGGCCGCCGCGCCCTTTCTGAATGGAGCACCGCCGTTACCCGTTTCGCGTCCCGCGTTGCCTGGATTTCCGCCGCCGCTCTCGTCATCGGCAGCACCTTGCTCTATGTCCCCGGCGGCCGCCAGGCCAACGCCCCTGCGAGGCAATCGGCTTCACCAAACTCCCCGCAATATCTCTTTGATGGCAGCAGCGTGTCTCCCAGCGTGGATGACGCCTTAGCCGGACCGGCGGAAAGGTAATGATGGCTGAAGATTCCACCACCCGAAAAGCCGCGCTGTGGGTCGCCTTGGTGTTTCTGCTGGGCGCCGCTTTAGGCGGCATGACTGGATACGTGATCGCTCACCAGCGCTACGCCGTAACCAACGCAGCCACCACCGCGCCCCCGGGTGACGCCGCCCGTCGCGCACAAAAAGTCAAAGAACTGACCGCGTTGGCCGGCCTTAATAGCGATCAAAGCTCCCGCGTTGACGCCATCATTGCAGACATTCAGTCGCAGATAAAAACCATCCGTGCCACCAAGGAACCCGAAATCGGCGCCGTCCGTGAAAAAGGTCGTGACCGCATTCGCGCCATCCTCACCCCCGACCAAAAGCCCAAATTCGAAGAATTCATCCGCAAACTGGACGAAGAACGCAGAAAAAACGCGCAATAACCGCCTTTCGGCGCGATTCTTACCCGTTACAACGGGCTACGGCAGGTAAGCAGGAAAAAACTCCATAAATGTCCCCCCGACAACCACCCACATTGACCAACCGCATCGCGCCGAGTAAAGTTTTTCCATCACCACATCCCCTCGCCCAAACCGGAGACTCGGAATGTCCCAAGTTCGACCATTCATCCTCGCAGTCTGCCTCATCTCTCTAGCCACGACCCTTCTGCAAGCCGCCCACCCGCTGGAAGAACCCAAGCAAGCTGAATCCTCGCCCGCCCCGCCCCAAAAAGTTTCTGTCAACGCCGTCTTCAACGGCGACCAAAAATTCGTCGACGCCGCCAAGACCGCCTGCCAGGACATGTAC
>DATCOK010000128.1:0-2623 GCA_036564765.1 Candidatus Acidiferrum sp.
CATCTCGGCGACGCCGCCGATGAACAAACTGCCACGCAAATCGTGCATGAGGCCGTCGACAACGGCATCACCTTCTTCGATAACTGCTGGGAATACCACCGCGGCAAGTCCGAAGTGTGGATGGGCAACGCGCTCAAGGACCGCCGCGACAAAGTTTTTCTGATGACCAAAGTCTGCACCCACGGCCGCGACGCCTCGCTCGCGATGCAAATGCTCGAGCAATCCTTGCGCCGCCTGCAAACCGATCACCTGGACCTGTGGCAAATTCACGGCGTGACCTTCGATAACGATCCCGAAATGTTCATCCGTCCGGGTGGTGCGGCCGAAGCTCTGCGCAAAGCCAAAGAGCAGGGCAAGGTACGCTTCGTAGGCTTCACCGGCCATAAGGATCCCAGCATCCATCTCAAAATGTTGGCCACCGACTTTCCGTTTGATTCCGTGCAGATGCCCCTCAACGCCTTTGACCACAATTTTCTCAGCTTTGAACAACGAGTTCTGCCCGAACTGCACCGCCGCGGTATCGCCCCCTTGGGGATGAAACCACTCAACGGACACGCCGAAGCTATCGAGCAGGGGGAAATCACTGCGGAGGAAGCGCTGCGCTACGCCATGAGCCTTCCCGTGGCAACCACCATCACCGGGATGGATACGCTTGACGTACTGCGGCAAAATCTGCGCATTGCTAAAAATTTCAAGCGTATGCCCGAATCGGAAATGGCCGCGCTGCGCGCACGCGTCAAGCAATCCGCGGGCGATGGACGCTACGAGTTATACAAGGTCTCGCTGAAATTCGACAACCCCGAGGCCCGCATCGCACACGAGTTCCCCTTCGACACCGCGCAAGCCGAAGTGAAGGAAATGTTGAAAGCCACCCAGAATAGCGGGAAACCATTTCCGTCCCCGCAACCATAGCATTGCGGGGAAACGGCATTAGCAATTCCATGAGGATCGATCGGATGACCGGAGAAGATGGATTTACACGTCGCAATTTCGTGAAAGGCGCAGCAGTGGTGACCGCAACCATGCTAACCAATCCCAGCTTCGCAAAAGACCATGCAGCAAATGCCGGCATTCCAAATTCCGTCGACAACTCCGGCTCGGTACCGCGCCGCCCGCTCGGAAAAACGGGAGTGGAGGTCTCGCTCCTGGGCGTCGGCGGCTACCACCTGGGTTCCACGAAGAATCAGCAGGAAGCCACCGAACTGGTCGCCACCGCCATGGGCGCGGGTATCAATTTCTTTGACAACTGTTGGGAGTATCACGACGGCGCCAGCGAGGAGAAGCTCGGCATCGCCCTCAAGGGCAAACGCCAGGAGGCTTTTGTCATGACCAAGGTTTGCACTCACGGCCGCGGCAAAGACGTGGCCATGAAGCAACTGGAAGAGTCGCTACGCCGTCTGCAGACCGACCACCTCGACCTCTGGCAGGTCCACGAAGTGGTCTACTACAACGACCCCGACTTAATTTTCGCCCCGGGCGGCGCCGCGGAAGCGTTACTGGCCGCCAAGCAGCAAGGTAAAGTGCGCTTCATCGGCTTCACCGGCCACAAAAATCCTGCCATCCATTTAAAAATGTTGGACCACGATTTTCCTTTCGATACGGTGCAGATGCCGCTGAACTGTCTAGATGCCACTTTCCGCAGTTTCGAAATGCAGGTGCTGCCGGTGGCCAATAAAAAGGGTCTGGGCGTTCTGGGCATGAAAAGCCTGGGTGGCAGCGGCGAAATGGTAACCAATGGCGCGGTCACGGCCCACGAAGGGCTTTCCTATGCGATGAGCTTGCCGGTGTCTACCATCATCAGCGGCATCGATTCATTGCAGGTACTCCGCCAGAATCTGCAAATCGCCACGAATTTCAAACCGTGGAATGAAGAAGCCATGAAAGCCGCCCGCGAACGCGTGCGCGCCTATGCCGCGGACGGCCGCTACGAACTTTTCAAGACCAGCACGAAGTACGACGGCAAAGTCGGCCGCGAACAGCATCACTTCCCCACGATTGAAAAGTTGCCGGCTTGATTGGCTTCTGACTGCCTGAATCCCGAAGTTTCTTATTCCTGGTGCCGGTGCACACCCATCAGCAGCAACGACCTCTGCGAAAACGGGAGATACACGAGCGTGGCCGCGCTGGCGATGGCCAATCCGGCACCAATCTGCGGCACCAGGAGAAATGGCGTCAGCGCCCATACTTCATCGAGTGCCAGCAAGAATGGGAATAGCTTTTTGAACTTCTCCGGTAGGCCGCGGTAATTAAACGCCGTCGCGGTGAGCAGGTAGAACCGCACGGGGATTCCGGCCGCTGCGGTGATCATCAACACGACGAACAACGCCAGACCGCGTTCCGTCGCGGTGTTCAAAATTTCTTCCACTTTCGAGATGCGTCCCAGGCAGACCACATAAAACGTCAGGTACATCACCTGGATCAGCAAAAATAAAACTCTAACAGTTGTGTTCCCCGCCACCGGCAAATCTTCTGCGTCGCTCAACACCCGCGATCGCGGGAGCGAGCCACCGGCTCGCTCGCTGCTTTCTTCCTCATCGGCGGGCGATTCCAGCGTTTTCGCTTCATTGGTCGGCAACGAAACGCGTTCGACCACGGCCTCGACTGGCACCAGGAAATGATAGCC
>DATCOK010000129.1:0-1977 GCA_036564765.1 Candidatus Acidiferrum sp.
GCTCTGTTTGGTCGAACCGCAAACTCCTGTTGCCCCCATCATTTTCCTCCCGAAACGGGAGGTGTGCCAAAACGGAGTGCGTCGCCATGAACAGTTTCTGACCTTCGGAAGACCCGCCTGACTCCGCGCTTCGCCTCGCAGGTGACGCAAAATCAATTCGTTGCGAAACCACGCGCATCGCCGCATGAAGATCTTTTCCGCATACCCCCAAGTGGAAGGCAAACTGCCAATGATTCAGCATGGGGCACCTGGAAACCAAAGCGGTCGGATCTTTTTCAGCGCGAAGCTCGCTTACACCCTGCATCCTGGACGATGACCCGGAGCAGTTGAATCTCCTGTCGGAAATGATTTCGGGCATGGGCTACGACGCGCTGCCCACTTCGGACCCGGAAGAGGCGTTGCGCCTGGTGCAGTCCGGCGCTTGCAAGTTGATTCTTGCCGACGTACACCTGCCGGGCGCCGACCGGGCGCCGACGCCTACGCCTTCCTCGACCGCGTGCTGCGGGTCGATCCCGGCGTACACGTCATCATCATCACCAGGGAATACACTCTCGAGTCCGCGCTCGAAGCCATCCGCCGTGGGGCCACCGATTTTCTGCCCAAGCCGTTGAATGAAGTGCGTCTGAAGCCTGCGCTCGACGATGTGGCGGCCTTGTACGATCAGCGCCGCCGCGTGCGCGTGCTCGAAGAACAACTGTTGCGCGACCTGGAGTTCCACGGCATTGTGGGAAAAAGCCCGGTGATGCTGGAGGTTTTCGATTTCGCGCGCAAGGTTGCCCGCCACTATACCAACGTCTTGCTGGTCGGCCCCACCGGCACCGGCAAAGAGCTGGTGGCCCGCGCCATTCACCAACTCAGTCCGGTGAGCCTACAACGCCTGGCGGTGTGCAACTGTTCCGCGATGGTCGATACCCTGCTCGAGAGCCAGCTCTTCGGACACATGCGTGGGGCCTTTACCGGGGCCACCGAAACGCGTCCAGGGCTTTTTGAATACGCCGACAACGGCACGGTGTTCCTCGACGAAGTGGGCGAAACTTCGCTGGCCATGCAGGCCAAGCTGCTGCGCGTCATCCAGAATCGCGAAGTGCAGCGGGTCGGTTCGCCGGAAGTCCGCCACGTAAATGTGCGGCTCATCGCTGCCACCAACCGCGACCTGCGCGCCGAAGTTCTCGCCGGACGCTTCCGCGAAGATTTGTTCTACCGCCTCAGCTCTATTCAGATACGAATTCCGACTTTGTCCGAACGCCTCGAGGATATCCCTTTGCTGGTGCAGTTCTTCGTCAAAAAATACAACGCGGCCTACGGCAAAAGCATTTCCGGATTGACGCGCCGCGCGCAAACGGTCCTGCTGCAACACCCCTGGCCCGGCAATGTGCGCGAACTCGAAAACGTCATCGCTAGCGCGGCCATCACCACTTCCGGCGACTTCATCGACCTCGCAGACTTACCGGAAAATTTTCAGCGGCCGAACAAGGGCGCCGATGGCGGATCGGAATGGCGTCCGCTTTCGCTGGAAGAAGTCAGCAAAGTGCACATCCAGAAAGTTCTGCAGATGTGCATGGGCAACCGCTTGCGCGCCGCGCAGGTGCTGGGCATCGGGCGCACCAGCTTGTACCGCTACCTGAAGCGCGATCAGGCGGAAGCGCTCGCGCATGAAAAGCGCCGCGGCGCCTCCGCTGGTTCGTCGCACACGAAGCCGTCCTAGCGCGGCAGCCAGTTCCCGCCGCATCTTCACCAAGCAACTTCATCGCTCAAACAAAATGTGAGTGCACCTTGAGAGGCAAACCGATGGCCGTTCGTTGATTTCTGTCCGCGATGACGGCGCCCTGGCCCGTGACTACTCGCCTGATGTGGCCGGCGGCGTTTTTGGCGTGGCGGGCAGCACCGCCGGCAACGTAACGTTGTTGTCGACGCGCACCAGCATCCCGGTTTCGGCCGGCAACTCCACCTCGCGGCCCTTACGCGCCACGATATAAG
>DATCOK010000130.1:0-4077 GCA_036564765.1 Candidatus Acidiferrum sp.
AGGCGGGACTGGAAACGAGCCACATCAGCTACACCAAGGGCTGCTACACCGGACAAGAGATCGTGGAGCGCGTGCGCTCGCGCGGGCAGGTGAATCGGCGGCGAGTCGAACTTTTGTTCTCCGGCGACCGCGTGCCGGAGAGTGGCGAGGAACTTTTAGTCAACGAGAAACCCGCCGGCTTCGTCACGCGCGCGGCACAATCCTGGTACCCGCCCGCGATCTTGGGCATGGGTTACCTGGGAAAAGAAAACCGCTCGCCGGGTACCATTTTGCATTGGAATGGCGGGAGCGCAACGGTGGTGGAATTCACAAACGCTCTGAAGCCAACCGCGTGAGAATACGGTGAGGGCGGCGTCAATCCAGATTTAGAGCGCGCTTGAACGAACCTGTTTCCGCATCAATTTTCTTCTGCAGCTGCAGGATCGAGTACAGCAGCGCCTCGGGGCGTGGAGGACAACCTGGCACATAGACATCCACGGGAATGACCTGGTTACAGCCTTGCACGATGGCGTAATTGTTGAAGACGCCGCCGGACGTGGCGCAAGCGCCCATAGAAATGACCCACTTGGGCTCGGGCATCTGGTCGTACAAGCGGCGAATCACTGGAGCCATTTTCTGGGACAACCGGCCGGCGACGATCATGAGATCAGCCTGGCGCGGCGATGGGCGGAAAACTTCCGCGCCGAAGCGCGCAACGTCAAAGCGCGCAGCGGCCATAGACATCATTTCAATGGCGCAGCAGGCCAGGCCGAAACCCAGCGGCCAGATAGAGCTGCGGCGCGCCCAGTTCACCGCTTTGTCGAGTTGCGCGAAAATTACGCCTTCGTCTTCGAGCAGCTTACCGAAGTCTTCAGGCTTGCTGAGGGTTACACCTTGACCGAGTGATACGCTCATAGTGCCTCGTCTAAGCTATCTTCGCACATCGTAACAATAGCGACAAATCTCTGCTCGAGAGCACCGATTTCACTTTGCTTCGACGCCTTTCACAAACCCGGCTCGATGAATGAAATAGTTCGACGGTACAGAGCACATCGCCACTGAACACATCCGTGGATCACATTAAAGTCCTCTAACAATGTGCAATATTGTACGTACGCGGTTTAGAGACTATGTAATCGTGATTGCGTGGGGTTTGGTAGAGGCGTATGCCGACCACTCCAACTCCGCACATCAAAATATTGGTGATCGAAAGCGATGCTGCTGTAACGCAGCAAATTCACGACGCACTAGGCGCGCCGGGGACTGAGTCGTTCGCGATCGAATGCGTTGCAAGGCTTGAGGACGGACTCGAGCGGCTTAGCCGTAAGGGCATTGACGCGGTATTGCTAGCTTTGGCGCTGCCTGATAGTCAAGGGATAGCGACTTTCGACAAGGTGTTCGCCGTCGCTCCCGACCTCCCTATATTAATTCTCGGTGGAAACGTTCCGGAAGCCCTGGCGAAAGAGGCCGTGGGCCGTGGCGCGCAGGACTATCTGCTGCCGGACCACGTTGACAGCTATTCCCTGTCGCGGGCAGTGCGGAACGCCATCGAACGCAAATCGGTAGAGGATGCCTTATTCGCCGAACGGGAACGCGCGGTAGTGACGCTGAACTCTATCGGCGATGCGGTACTGTGCACTGATATTTCCGGATGCGTTACATATCTCAACCTGGTGGCCGAGAGCATGACAGGTTGGCCGCGCGCAGAGGCCATCGGCAAACCGCTCGCGGAAGTATTCCACATTATCGACGCGGCCACTCGCGCGCCTGCGGAAGATCCCGTCAAATTGGCCATCGACCTGAATAAAACCGTGAGCCTGACGCTGAACTGCGTGCTAGTTCGCCGCGATGGGTCAGAATTTTCGATTGAGGATTCTTCCGCGCCTATCCACGACCGGAACGGCAGCGTCATCGGCGCCGTAGTGGTTTTTCATGACATCAGCGCAGCGCGGGCCATCTCTAACAAAATGCTGTATCTCGCCCAACACGACGTGGTCACCGATCTGGCCAACCGGACGTTGGTTAACGATCGCATCACTCAATCGATCTCTTTAGCTCGCCGCCAGAAGAAACCGATTGCGGTGCTTTTCCTGGATCTTGATCATTTCAAAAATATTAACGATTCGTTAGGGCATGCCATCGGCGACCAACTCCTCCTATCGGTCTCGAAGCGACTGGTGGCCAGTGTGCGCCATTCCGATACCGTCAGCCGGCAGGGCGGCGACGAGTTCGTCATCCTGCTTTCGGAAATCGCTCACGCGAAAGATGCCGCGACCAGCGCCGCAAAGATACTTTCGTCGCTGAACGAACCGCACATTGTCGCGGGCCACGAACTGCATATTGACGGCAGCATCGGCATCAGCGTCTTTCCGGGAGACGGCGAGGACGTGGAAACCCTGATAAAAAACGCCGACACCGCCATGTACCACGCCAAGGAGCTGGGACGTAACAATTTCCAGTTTTTTAAAACGGAGATGAATCTGGCCGCGGTAAAACGCCAGTCACTGGAAGCCAGGCTACGGCGCGCGGTCGAGCGCGAAGAGTTGGTGCTGCACTATCAGCCTAAAGTGAAACTCAAATCAGGCCAGATCACTGGGACGGAGGCTTTGCTACGCTGGCGCCAGCCGGACGGCACGCTTCTGCCTCCTGCTCAATTTATTCCTGTCGCAGAAGACTCCGGCCTCATCGTCCCCATTGGCCACTGGGTGATGCAAGAAGCGTGCCGGCAGGCTCGCGCATGGCAGGATTTTGGCCTTCGGGCCCTGCCGATCGCTGTCAACGTTTCCGCAGTGGAGTTTCGTCATCCAGGCTTTGTTTCTCGCGTGCGCAACATTCTTTCCGAAACCGGATTGGACCCACACCTCCTGGAACTGGAGCTTACGGAAGGAGTTCTGATGCGCGATGTCGAGTCCACTGCTGTGGTGCTGCGTGAGCTTAAGGCCATTGGAGTACGACTGGCCGTGGATGATTTTGGCACGGGCTACTCCAGTCTCAGTTACCTGCGACGCTTCCCGATGGATGTCTTGAAGATCGACCAATCCTTTATTCACGATCTGACCGCCAGTCCCGATGAGTCGATCATGGTGGGCGCCATCATCAACATGGGCAAAAGCCTCAAACACGTGGTGGTAGCCGAGGGCATAGAAACGGCGGTACAGCGAGCACACCTCGAGGCGCAATCCTGCGCCGAAGGGCAAGGCTTTCTGTTCAGCCATCCCTTGGCCGCCGCGCAGTTTGCCAACTTGCTCAAATACGGACTTCCTGAAATGGTCGTGAACTAATACACATTACTGAGAGGCTCGCCCTAGCAACTGGCAGCGCTCGCCGCAGCCAGACGAAAACTTCTAAAGTCCTCTTAAGCGCGCGCCGAACCGCTGGAAATAATAAACGGGAGCGCGGCCAGACCAGATTGATTTGCTTCGGGGCAAAAATTAACATACGCGTCCAATGTCGGACTTCTCAGCGGTTATTGGCTGACTTCGACATCGTGACAGGGAGATTCGGCCAAGCCCTCACCGCTTTCGGCATTTCTTGACGGTCTGGCAAGATGCGGATGTACCCGTTTTGGCCGGCGCCAAATCGGAGTGCTCCACTCGTAAGTATCACCGCCCGTGGTAAATCAGTCGCCGAGCTTGGCGGCGACTTCGTATTGTTCCAACTTGCCGTCGGGCATTTCGTAGCTCCAGGCGCGTAACTCCATTTTCGGAAAGCTCACTTTGTATTCGCGCAGGGTCATGCCGCCGCGTGATTCTTCGTTGACTTGAGAAAATTCCTGCGGCGTGCCCAGCGGACCGAGGCTGGCGGCGAAGTCCTTCAGCGCCTGGGCGCTGAAATAGAAATTTCCATTGTCCGTAAACAGAGCCCGGTCGACGGTTCCGTGCTGCAGCCCTTCGAAGATTTTTTCCGCCTGCGCGAGCTTTTGCGGTGTTGCGGCGTCTTCGCTGGCCAGTACCAGCGGCTTGATGCCCCGCAGTATGGCGCCGGCGGCATCGGAAGAATCCTGATTCGTGAGCGCCACGATCGCTACGCGCTCATCGGGAAACACGGCGTTCTCCGAAGTAAAACCGGAAACCTCGCCGCTATGGGTCAGCTCACGGC
>DATCOK010000131.1:0-1519 GCA_036564765.1 Candidatus Acidiferrum sp.
TTTCACGAAATGCTGCACGTGAAGCATCCCACCCGTCGTTCCGGCTGCAGTCTGGTTTCGCACTCCCGTGAATTTCGCGAAGAAGAAAAACTATTTGTAGGTTTCGAACGCGCCCGCCGCGCTCTCGACCGCTTAGCTCGCTGATTTGTCTTTCTTGCCCGTCTGGCTGTACAGCTTCTCGATCTTCTTGCGCACTTTCGCCGCATCTTCCGCGTGCGGATATAAATCCAGATAGCGCGTGTACGATTTAATCGCCTCGCGCTTCTGCCCCTTTTTTTCCTGCGCCTCGCCCAGATACCGGTAGGGAATCGCGAACCCCGGCTTGGCATCTGCCGCATCTTGAAAGCGATCAATCGCCGCGTCGACGTCGCCTTTCTTCATGTAGTACTGCCCAACTTCCAGATCCTTTTCGGCCCGCAACGGGTCCCACGTCGGCTGATCCGGCGCCGATTTCGTCGCGGAATCCTTGTTGGTCTTAGCTTTCGTGTCTTTAGTGGGTCCTTCTTTACTCGTAGTGTCGCGGCTGTGCCGCCCGCCCGGTTTTTTAGCCGGCGGGTCCGGCGGAGGCGTAGGCTGCGTCGGCAACGGCGAAGACGACGAAGATTCTTCCGGATCCTGCGCCCGCACCGCGGAGCAATTCAAAACCAACAGCAGACTGGAGAGCAACAAAACGGTTCGAACCGGATTCCAACTCAACGTAGCCCTCCTTGCATCGCAACTTTCCTCCGCAGCATCTAATCCTTCAGAGCGGATCGCACCAAATCACCTGCGCTCGCCCTGGTAGCTAGGTCCCGCGCGGTCCACTCTCTCCGATTCACTTTAGTATCATAGTAGTTGTACGCAGCCATTGCTCGTCCGCGCCAACGCGAAGCGAGCCTGACCGTGCCGCCGCTCGAACACCATGGAACCCCGCGAAAAAGCCGCCCTGCTTCCGGAAGCGCCCGGCGTGTACCTCTTCAAGGACGCCGCTGGTACGGTTCTCTACGTCGGCAAGGCCATTTCGCTGCGCAGCCGCGTCCGCTCCTATTTTCTGGAATCCAGTTGGGTCAACGCCAAAACCGGCTCCCTGGCCCGCGAAATCGCCGACCTCGAAACCATCCTGGTCGCCAACGCCCGCGAAGCCCTGGCCCTCGAACACAATCTCATCAAGCAATACCGCCCGAAATTCAACGTCCTCCTCCGCGACGACAAAACCTACCCCTACATCAAGTTCACCGCCTCCGAAAAATTTCCCCGCGTCTATTTCACCCGCCGTGTAAAAAAAGACGGCTCGCTCTATTTCGGCCCCTACTTTCCCGCGAGTCTCGCGCGCCGCATTCTGCATTTCATTCACAAACGCTTTCTCGTGCCGTCCTGCACCGTCGATCTCACCCGCAATCACCCGCGTCCCTGTTTGCAGTACTACATCAAGCGTTGCCAGGGCCCCTGCGTCGAGGGGCTCACCACCGAGGAGCGCTACGCCGAAGCCGCCCGCGACGTGCGCCTTTTTCTCGATGGCCGCCGTCACGACCTGGTGAAA
>DATCOK010000132.1:0-6166 GCA_036564765.1 Candidatus Acidiferrum sp.
CATTGACGCTGAGCACCAGCGGGTCGCGTTCCGTCAAGAGCAAGGTCAGCGACGCGGGAGTCGCGGCGTTAAAGTCCGGCTTGCCGCTGCTCGCATTGCCATAAATGGAATTCAACGCGTTCAAAATCTGCGTCTTGCTCACGTCCAAAGCCTGGTCGCCTTGGCCTTTTTGCTCCAGACCGATCACCACTTCGTTGGCGTTCGGGTTGGCGATGTCGCTGATGCTCTGAATCTCGCTGTTGCCCAAGCCTTGCGCTTTCAGCCCTGAGCGTAAGGTGTCCAGGTTCGGAGGCTGCGCGAAGCGCACGTCCACGTTGGTGCCGCCCTTGAAATCCAGCCCGTACCTGACGCCGCCCTGTGAAAATACCGCAGCGATACCCATCAGCAGGAACAGCGCGCTGAGCCCGTAAAAATATTTCGCCTTGCCCATCCAATCAATGTTGGGCTGTTTGAAGAGCTCGATCATGCCCGTTCTGGCTTCCCTTCCTTAGACTCCAGGAGGTTCCCGTTTGTTCCCGGTGCGGTAGGTTACAAAAGGCCGAACGGAGTCTTGCCCATAACCGTTGTCTTTTGAATCCAGCGAACCGTGTAGTAAACGAGTCCTAGTACGGTCTAAATGCCCTAGATGCTGAGTTCTGCCTGCCGGTCCATCTTCGACAGGTGATACTGGAAAATCGTCTTCGAAACGAAGATCGCGGTGAACACGTTGGCGATCAAACCGATTGTCAAGGTAATCGCAAACCCGCGAATCGGTCCGGTGCCAAAAAGGAATAGAAAGAACGCCGACACCACCGTGGTGACGTGCGTGTCGATGATCGTCAGAAACGCCTTGGCGAAGCCCGCTTCCACCGCCGAGGCCGCCGCTTTTCCGTTGCGCAACTCTTCGCGGATGCGTTCGAACACCAGCACGTTCGAATCGACGCCCATGCCGATGGTTAAAATCACGCCCGCAATGCCCGGGAGCGTCAGGACCGCACCCGCTAGCGCCAATACCGCCAATAAAATCACCAAGTTCAGAATCAACGCCACCACCGCATTCGCACCCGACAAGCGGTAGTAGAAGAGCATGAAAAGCATCACCACTAGCAAGCTCAACACCGACGCTTGCACCCCATGGCGAATCGAATCCGCGCCCAGCGAAGGTCCCACAGTGCGCTCTTCGAGATATTTGATCGACGCCGGCAGCGCTCCCGCACGCAGCACCAGCGCCAGGTCGTGCGCCGATTCCTGGCTAAAATTCCCCTCGATCATTCCGGAGTCATCGATCCGCCCGTTAATCACTGGCGCCGAATACACGCGATGATCCAGCACAATGGCCATCTGCCGGCCCTTGTTCTGCTCCGTGAACGGGCCAAAGCGCTTCGCCGCATCGCCCGAAAGCGAAAAGTTCACTTCGAACTGTCCCGGATTATTCGTATTGCGATTTTCCGTTGCGCTGCGCAAGTCACGTCCCGTGACCACCGGAGCCCGGCTCAGCAAATACCAGCTTTCGCCGGTATCAGGAGCGCCCGAAGCCGTGCGGCGATCCGAACGTCCCGGTACCAATTCCGTATTCGGCGGTAAAACTCCCCCATGCTTCCCGAGCGCCTCCGCCTGCGACGAATAACTCTGTGGATCCTCTACCAAGCGCAATTCCAGTTGCCCGCCGGCCTGTATCACTGACTTGGCGCGCGTCGGATCACCCTCACCCGGCAACTGCACCAGGATCTCGTTGTCCTTGCGCCCGTGAGTTTGTACCGTCGGCTCAGTCAACCCCAACGCATTGATGCGTCGCTCGATGGTCTCGAGCGATTGCTGCATAGTTTGGTCGTTAATCTGCGCAATGGCTGCGGCCCGCAAGGTCAGCGTGTAGCCTGCCGGATCGCCCGCCGCAGGAGACAAATCCCACACGTTGCTGTACTGCGCGCTGACGATGTCGCGGAACGTGGAAAGCTGTGAGGGATCCACATTGCGCACCAGAATATGCGTGTCGTCCACGCGGCGCAGTTCGTCGTAGTGAATATCCTTCGCGCGCAACTGCGAGATCAACCGGTCCACCGTCTGGTCCGTCTCCTGCGCGATGGCTTCCTGCACCTGCACCTGCAGAATCAGGTGCGTGCCACCCTGCAGGTCCAACCCCAGCTTGATCTGGTGGCTGAAATTATCCTTAATGTTCTGCCACGAGGTCGGAAACGTCGGCGTGCCGATCAGCACGTAGACGCAGACCAGAACCACCGCAACGATAAACAGCGCTTTCCACTTCAGATTGGGATTCATGATTAGAAGATGAGGCGCATGGCCGGGCAAACCTTCGAATTATTTTGCATCTTCCGGCGTCTCCACCTGTGCAATCGCCGACCGCGCGACGCGAATTTTTACCTGCGGGTCCGTGGCGATCTTCAAAATCACTGAGTCACCATCGATGCCATTAATGGTGCCGTAGATTCCGCCGTTGGTGATCACCCGGTCGCCCGCCTTGATGGCCGACAACATCTCCTGAACCTTTTTGCGCTGCTTCTGCTGCGGCATGATCACCATGAAATACATGATCCCGAACATCAGCATCAGCGGGATCAGGAAACTCGAAAAGCCCGACGAAGCGCCGGCCTGAAAAAATGTCGCAAATAGATTAAATGGCATCTTGACTGGTAAAACCTGCCCCTTCTGCACTACAACAAACGCCGCCAGGCCCCCAAAGTGGCACCCAGCATACCCTAAAACACAGAAAAAAATTCCGCAGCGGCCATTTTCTCCGCGTCGAATTCCCGCCTGTAGTCTTGGAAAGTTGCGGCCGCGATGCTACTGCCCGCGCACATCCCTGTCGCCGCTGCTCAGCCCCGCATCCTCACTGCTTAAACCGGGCCGGCGGCATAGCGCGCCTGTATTTCTGTTGAGAATTTTGCGAGATTCCCAAACTCGATAGCCTCACGGATTTGCCGCATGATGTCAAGGTAAAAGTGGACATTGTGGTGGGTCGCCAGGATCGCCGCGGTGATCTCTCCGGCCGCAAAAAGATGCCGCAGATACGCGCGCGTGTAACGCTTGCAGACGCTGCATGCGCACTGCGCATCGATCGGCCGCTGGTCCGCCACGTAGCGGGAATTCTTAATCAGCACCCGGCCTTCGCTGGTGTACAGACACGCGTGCCGCGCCGCGCGCGTCGGCAACACGCAGTCCATCATGTCGATGCCCAGCGCCACATAATCCGCCAGCTGTTCCGGCCGGCCCACGCCCATCAGATAGCGCGGCCGCTCTTCGGGCAGCAACGCCGTCACCTCCCCGGCCATTTCGCAGGTCATCGCATGCGGCTCGCCCACCGCCAATCCACCCACCGCGTATCCCGGAAAATCGATCGCGAGCAATTGCCGCGCGCTTTCCCGCCGCAAATCCGCGAACGTTGCTCCTTGCACGATGCCAAATTGCCACTGCCACCCCGCCTCGTCACGATTTTCTTCGGCCAGAAAATGCGCGCGCGCCCGTTTCGCCCACAGCGTCGTGCGTTTCAGCGCCGCCTCCGCCTTGTCGCGCGGGGCCGGCGTCTCGATGCATTCATCCAGCACCATGGCGATATCCGACCCCAGCGCCAGCTGAATCTCCACAGCCTTCTCCGGCGTCAACAAATGTTCCGATCCATCCAGGTGCGAGCGAAACGTCACGCCCTGATCGGTAATTTTCCGCAACGCCGACAAACTGAACACCTGGTACCCGCCTGAATCCGTCAGAATCGCGCGCGGCCAGGCCATGAATTTGTGAAGCCCGCCGAGTCTCCGAATCAACTCGTGCCCCGGTCGCAAAAAAAGATGATAGGTATTGGCGAGAATGATGCCCGCGCCCAGTTCTTCGAGCGCTTCATGCGTCAACGCTTTGATCGTCGCGGAAGTTCCCACCGGCATGAACACCGGCGTTTCAATTTTTCCGTGTGGAGTGCTCAGCAGGCCGAGGCGCGCGCCCGTATCATTTGTTTTTCGTACCGCGAAGGAAAAACTCACTCACGCAGTTTAGCAGCACCCCCGCTGCTAGATGGCCGCCCATGCCACTTTCCCGCACACCCACACCGCCCAGATGCCGAACACCACGAGAAACGCCGCGCCCGGTTTTATTTTCTTGGGGTTCGCGGCGGAAAAACCGATGGCCACCAGCACCAGCGTCCAGATCCAGAAAAGCTCCAGCGACTGCCCCAGCGACTCCAGCCAATGCGGCGCGCCATCCGGCAAGAATGCTGCCACGCTACTGGCCAGGAAATGCTCGGGATCGACGTCACCCTTCGGCTTAATCAAAAGAATAATAATCGCCAGCACCTGCCCGATGATCGAGGGCACGAACGCGTGCGTGGTAATCCCCCAACCCGTCGGAAACGTCAGGTTCGCGCCCTTAAGAAGATTGAACGCGCCGAGGCACACCACCTCCACCAATAGAAGAATGAAGGCCGTTTCGATTATGACGGTAACGAATGCAATCGTTGGCGCATACCTCGCCTGCGTTTCGATGGTCTGGTCCTTCCGTTCCTGCGGCATCTGTTCGAAGCGCGAATTCTCGCTCAACTTGCGCTCAAAAAAACTGCGCCAGTCCGTTTTCATCGCAATAAGTCCGCCAACCGCGATGCTCAGCGTGCAGAGAATCAGAAACGGTACAAACCAGGTCGGACGCCGCGCGATGGACGAGAACGTCTCTTTCGGGCTAACAATCACGCCGATCAATCGCGAGACCGCGCTGCTTTCAGGAGTCGCCGCTTCCGTCGGGGGTATTTGGGCTGTGGACATCAAATCTCCTGGTGCTCCCTACGGTCTGCCAAATTTCGCTTCAGAGTCGCCCGGACGCCGCAGTCTAAGACACTCGAGCCGTCTTGGACAATGACACAGCGAGCCGTGGAAATATTTCTCGTGTCCGGCGGAAATTAATTGCAGGGCAGCGCGGGCACTGCCGCCAGTAACTCCCGAGTGTATTCATGCCTCGGCTGATGCAGCACTTCCTCAGCTCCGCCCGTTTCCACAAAACTTCCCGCGCGCATCACCGCGATGCGCGTCGCCAGTTGCGCCACCACTGGCAAGCTGTGCGAAATAAAAATGTACGTCAGCCCCAATTCGGCCTGTAGTTCCCGCAACAAAAGCAGCACCTGCGCCCCCACCGAAACGTCCAGTGCTGACACAGGTTCGTCAGCCACGATCAATTTTGGCCGCAGGATCAACGCGCGCGCGATGCCGATTCTCTGGCGCTGCCCGCCGGAAAATTCGTGCGGATACCTCCGCAGCGCGTCTCCATTGAGCCCGACTCGCTCCAGGATGGCCGTCGTCCGTTCCGCGCGCCCCGATTTCGAAAGCTTGTGCTCGTGAATCGCCAGCGGCTCGCCGACGATCTCCCCTACCCGCATGCGCGGATCCAGCGACGCAAACGGGTCCTGAAAAATCATCTGCATCTCGCGCCGCTGTGCCCGCATATCCCCCGCCGTTAATTTCAACAGATCTCGCCCTTCAAAAATCACTTCGCCGCTGTCCGCTTCGATCAATCGCAGCAGCATGCGCGCCAGCGTGGTCTTCCCGCAGCCACTCTCTCCCACCACCGCGAACGTTTCTCCGCGCGCTACTTCGAAGCTCACCTGGTCGACCGCCACGAAGCGCTCGCCTTCGTTGTCACGTTGGAACGCGCCGCCACCTCGCCGGTAACTCTTGTTCAGCGCCCGCACCTTTAGAAGATTGGAAATGGAGATCTCCGGGCTGGAATTCTGCTCGCAATCATTTCACTGCCACTTCTCTCCCCACTAAAACGCAGCGTGCCGCTTGTCCATTTCCCGCGTCGCGCAATTCCGGCACCGCGGCGCGGCACTCCGGCAGGCGAAACTCGCAGCGCGGTTCGAACGAACAACCCGGCGGCAACTCCGTCAACTGCGGCACCGTGCCGGGAATCGGCGAAAGTTTTCCGCGCTCGAGCGTTGGCGATGCCGCCAGCAGCCCTTGTGTATAAGGATGCTTCGGCGCGCTCAACACATCGCTTGCGCGGCCCTCTTCCACAATGCGCCCCGCATACATGACCGCCACGCGGTCGGCCACCTGCACCACCACTCCAAGATCGTGTGTGATAAACAACAGACCCAGGCCCAACCGTCTCCGCAATCCATCCAGCAATTCGAGTATCTGCTTTTGCACCGTAACATCCAGCGCAGTAGTCGGCTCATCCGCGATCAGCAAGCGCG
>DATCOK010000133.1:0-1944 GCA_036564765.1 Candidatus Acidiferrum sp.
ACGGATGCCGTGGTGCTCCTTAGTGGCGGCATGGACTCCTGCGTGTGCGCCGCGCTGGCCATCCAGAAACACGGCGCGGAAAACGTAGCCCTGTTGCATGCCGGCTACGGCCAACGAACCGCGCGCCGCGAGCGACAGGCATTCGAAGCCATCGCCGATTTTTACGGCGTTAAGCAACGCCTTGTCATACAGCTCGATCACTTTCGCGCCATCGGCGGTTCGGCGCTCACTGACAGCAGCATCACCGTCCCGGAAGGCGAACTCAGCGAACCATTCAACACCACCAAATCTCCAGAAATTCCCGTGACCTATGTTCCCTTCCGCAACGCGCATTTTCTCTCCGTAGCGGTCAGTTGGGCCGAAGTCATCGGCGCGCACGAAATTTATATCGGCGCGGTAGCGGAGGACAGCTCCGGCTATCCAGACTGCCGGCCGGAATACTATCGCGTCTTTCAAGAATTGATTCGCGTCGGCACGCGTCCCGAAACGCGAATTGCCATCGCCACGCCGGTAATCGCCATGCGCAAGAGCGAAATCATCCGCAGGGGCATCGAGGCCGGCGCACCATTGCATCTAACTTGGTCGTGCTACCAGAATGAGGACGAAGCCTGCGGTGTGTGCGACAGTTGTCTCCTCCGGCTCAGCGCCTTTGCGGAGGCGGGTACGCGCGATCTCATTCCGTATCGCTCCTCCGGTGGATCTCAGCGCCTTTGAATCCAAGGGCAATTCCAGTGATAATGGTGAGCGCTTGGCCCGGCCGGTAAAGCCGCGGTAAAGGAGATTCGAGCATGAAGAGATTTTCGAGTGTGTGCATGAGCGTCTGCGCCATGGCGGTGCTGCTGAGTTTGCTGGTGCCGGGGGCCGCGGCACAGAATAACGGTGTCATTCGCGGACAGATCCTCGATATTACCGGCAAGCCCTGGGTCGACATCGGCATTCAGGCGGTCAACGACCAAGGTTCCAAGGCGGAAACCAAGACCGATAAAGATGGCGGATATATCTTCCACAATTTGAAGCCGGGGATTTACAGCGTGTTTGTGGTGCTCCCTTCGCCGAACAAACCGTACGAATTGAAATTGCAAGTGCAGGCCGGCGCGGAAGCGAAGGCGGACGTCAATTTCAAAGACTTACTTGCCAAACAGGGCTCGCAAGCCGCAGAGCAGGTCAAGAAACAGGAAGAAGAAAAGCAAAAGTTTGAAGGGATGAAAGCGCATTTCAGCGCCGGAACCGGCTTCCTCGAACAGGAGCGCAAGGCCAAAGATGACCTGCAGAAGGCCCCCGCCGACCAACGCGATGCGGCGAAAGCCCAGGTAACCCAGTACGCCGATCAAGCCGTAACCGAATTCAAAGCGGCGCAAGCAGCAGCGACCGAAAAGGACACCAACCAGCATCTACTCTGGGCCAAGCTGGGTGAAGCCTACGACCTCGCCGGACGCAACGACGACGCCATCAATGCCTACCAGCAAGCCATCACCGCCAAGCCTGACGTTCCGGGCTACTACAACAACCTCGGCAACGTCCAGGCGCGCGCCGGAAAAATTGATGATGCTCGAGCTTCATACACCAAGAGCGCCGAACTCGATCCGCCCAACGCCGCCACCGCGTGGAAAAACTTCGGCATCAGCTTGTACAACGCCGGGCGTCTAAAAGAAGCCGTCGAGCCGCTGAAAAAGGCCAGCGAACTCGATCCCAAGAGCGCGCAAGTCTGGTATCTGCTCGGCGCTGCGCTGGTCGGATCGATGGAAACCAAGAAGAATGGCGACAAGCTGGAGTTCATCATTCAGCCGGGAACTGTCGAGGCCTATCAGAAGGCCGTGGAACTCGATCCCAACGGGCCACCCAACGGGTATGGCGCGCAGGCCAAGTTGGGACTCGAAGCCCTACAGCAGATCTCTCCGGGCATCGACACCAAGGTGAACGTAAGGAAGAAGAAGCCATAGAGCG
>DATCOK010000134.1:0-1822 GCA_036564765.1 Candidatus Acidiferrum sp.
ATGGAGTTCGCATCCAGGCGCGTGCCATCCGGTGTGTACAGCTGGTAGGTAGCCTTGCGGTTGCCGTCCTTGTCGAAGCGCAGCAGCCGGTTGTGCAGCGCGATCCACACTTCGCCGCTGTCACGCACGACGCCCAGCGCGGTGAGGATTGGGCGAAACGCCGGCTGCTTGCCGCGGCGTTCCTGGCGCTCAATTTCTTTGCGTGCGGCTTGCGCGGCGGCAAAGGCCTCAATCTCCGTGAACTGGATGGTTTGCGTGGCATAGCCGTTGCGATCGTACACCCGCACCGTCGGCTCGGGCGCGTAGATGAACGCGTAATAAATGTTTCCGCGCGAATCCGTCGAAAGATAGCCGGAGTTCAGATAGCGGTTCAGTTCCGGGCGGCTGGAGATTTCTTCCAGCTCGCCAAAGTCGCGAATCTCCCGCCCGTTTTTGTCGTACACCAGCACTAGATGCGGATCCTGCAGCGTGGAGACCGCCACTTCGCCGTCGGGCAGCGCCGCCACCGACAGCGGCGCTGTAACGGAAAACGCGCGCACGCGATTCCCATCGGCCCCGTAGACCACGATTTGATTCGTGGCCCGGTCGGCCACATAAATCTGCCCCGCGGCATCGACGTCGAAATCTTCCGCGAAGCCCGCGGTCGCCGGGCCACTCTTGGCGGCGCCGGCATTGCCTGCTGCCGGTGTAACCGTCGCGGCCGCCTGCGATCCAATGGTCAGAAGCTTGTGCTGCTTCGCGTCAAAAACCGTCAGCCCCTGCGAACCGAGAATATATGTCCGCTCTCCAGCCTGCTTCACACCGCGCAGGCCCCATCCGGTTTCCGGGAACAACCGCTGCTTGGCGGTCAACTCGCCTTCGAATTGCGCGGAACTGCCGGCGGCCGCCGCCGCACAAAGACAGACCGCCGCGCAGAATTTAGAAATTCTAGACACGCTGGGTTTCCTGCAAGCTCAGAGTATGGACGCGGCGCACGGGTTGCCCGTTACGCACGTTAGACGCGGCGCACCCATCGCAAGCTACAAGCTACGTATCCAGGCAAAAGCGCAGCCGCTCGATGCTGCGCGAACGCAACCGCCCGGCGGAGTTGCGTTGGGCTTCATCATCCGTTTCGATCAGCACGGTATTCATCTGCACGTCGCCTTCGGCCACTTCAAAGCGCGAGGGCAGCCCGTCCAGAAATTTTTTGATGATGCCCTGGCGGTCCATCCCGATCACCCCGGCGTGCGGCCCGGTCATACCCACGTCGGTGATGTACGCCGTGCCTTGCGGCAGAATATGTTCGTCCGCGGTGGTCACGTGCGTGTGCGTGCCCACTACAGCGGAAGCCCGCCCGTCCAGATACCAACCCATGGCAATTTTTTCGCTGGTGGTCTCCGCGTGCATGTCCACAAACACAAAATCAATATCCGGCGCCAGGCGGGCCAGCTCGCTGTCCGCTTTGCGAAAGGGATCGTCGATGGCCGGAAGAAACGTGCGTCCCTGCAGATTCAGCACCGCGTACTTCACTCCGTTTTTCGCCGTGCCGCAAAAAAGCCCGCCGCCCGGGCTGCCATCCGGAAAATTTGCGGGCCGCAGCAGCCGCGGTTCATGCGGCAAGTAGTCCAGAATTTCGCGGCGGTCCCAGCTGTGATTACCACCGGTCAACACGTCCACACCATCGTGCAGAAATTCGTCGGCCAGCCGCGGCGTGATGCCAAATCCCGAAGCGGAATTTTCTCCGTTGGCGATCACCAGATCGATTTTTTTCTGCGCCACAATGTCGGCCAACCGGTCGCGCACGATCTGTCGCCCCGGCGAGCCGACAATATCCCCCACAAAG
>DATCOK010000135.1:0-2668 GCA_036564765.1 Candidatus Acidiferrum sp.
GCCGACACCTCGGCTACAGCCGCGAGCCTGGCCGAAAAGGTCGCGCAACTGCGCATCTTCGACGATGCTGGCGGCAAAATGAACCTCTCGCTTCTCGACGTAAAGGGCAGCGCACTAGTCGTCTCACAATTCACGCTATACGGTGATGCACGCGGCCAGAGGCGCCCCAGTTACATCACTGCGGCACGCCCTGAGCAAGCCAGTTTGCTCTATGAAGAATTTTGCGAGGCGTTGAGGAAGACCGGCGTTCCGGTGGAACGTGGCGTTTTTCAGGCCATGATGTCGGTCGAACTAGTGAATGAAGGGCCGGTGACGATCTTGCTGGATTCCGACAAGACCTTTTAATCCAAGCCGCGAAGCAACTCAGGGGTTGCATCTTTACTATCCGCCGAGGATAAGCAGTGGCGCCAAAGCAACAACGTAAATCGGCTTCCAGCAAAGGCGCAACCGTGACGGTTCGTCGCGCAAAAGAAGATGACGCGGCTCGCATAGCGGAACTCTGCGGACAGTTGGGGTATCCCGCATCGACACGGGAAATTCGCGAACGATTGCGTCGGTTGCATCCATGGTCTCGCCACGCGGTCCTGGTCGCCGTCTCTTGCCAGCGAAACGTGATCGGTTGGCTGCATGTCAGCTTGACACCCCTGCTAGAGGTAAAGCTGCGAGCCGAAGTGAATGGATTGGTGGTCGATGAACACGCACGCAGTTGCGGGGCCGGCGCTCGATTGCTCCAGGCCGCTGAAGATTGGGCGCGCCAGCGCAACTGCCGCGGCATGTCGGTAAGGTCCAACGTAATTCGCGATCGCGCTCACAGTTTTTATCTGCGCAACGGTTACGAGTACTACAAAACGCAAAAAGCCTTCCGAAAAATACTCTGACCTTCTCTAGTTCGCCGACCCGAAACCGTCGCCGAACCCTGTCGGATTGTGAATATATATCGCCATACGATATAATCTGAATTGATGAATCGTCGTGTCTCCAACTCCGAATATCGTGGCTTAGCGGAACTGCGTTATCGCATTCGTCATTTCCTGGAGGGAGGTGATGCCGCAGCACGGCGATCGAATCTCGAGCCGCAGCAATATCTCATGCTGCTGGCAATTCGCGGTCTTCCGGAAGGTCAGCCCGCAACGCTGCGTACCCTCGCTGAACGCATGGCCTTGAAACATCACAGTGCCGTCGAACTAACGGATCGATTGGAAGCACACGGCTTGGTGCAGAGGATACGCAGCGAAGAAGATCGCCGCGAAGTGAATGTCGTGTTGCGCCCGAAGGGCGCAGCACTGCTCGAGGAGGTGGCCCGCCTGCGAATTGGCGAATTACGTGCTACTGGGGCCGCCCTGGCAAACGCGATTAACGCACTTCTTAAACGAGGATCGGCAAAGAAGCATTATGGCAAGGCCGCTACGAAGCGAAATACGAAGTATGCACGGAGTTCGCTTGCCTAAGCCTCAATCCCCAGGTAAAGATGCAGCCGCGCCCCAGGCTCGCAACGAAACGCTGGGAGATTTCACCACGACACGCCGGGTAATCCCCATTTCCGCCCTAGCTATGGTAATTGGCTTGGCGTGTGCATTTGTCGCACTGGCACTGTTGCGCCTTATCGGCCTCTTTACCAACCTGTTTTATTTCGGGCGCTGGAATTCGTCGATGGTTTCGCCAGCGGGCAATCACTTGGGCGTATTCGCCATGTTTGTTCCTATCGTTGGTGCGCTCATCATCGGTGTGATGGCGCGCTACGGATCGGAACGCATTCGCGGCCACGGAATACCGGAAGCGATCGAATCGATTCTGTTAAATGGAAGCCGCATCGAGCCGAAGATCGCGCTGCTGAAACCAATTTCTTCAGCCATTTCCATCGGGTCAGGCGGTCCATTCGGCGCGGAAGGACCCATCATCATGACTGGCGGCGCCGTGGGCTCGATGATCGCCCAGATGTTTCATTTAACCAGTGCCGAGAGGAAAACGTTGTTAGTAGCGGGAGCTGCGGGCGGAATGTCCGCAACATTTGCGGCACCTGTGGCCGCGGTTTTACTGGCAGTGGAACTTTTGCTGTTTGAGTGGAAACCAAGAAGTCTGATACCCGTGGCTTTGGCCAGCGCCGCTGCCGCTGTGGCCCGTCGCTATCTGTTAGGGTTTGGACCGCTATTTCCTGTACCGGAGCACCCACTGATAATAGGACCAACAGGGCTGCTGGGTTGCGCGCTCGTCGGCCTTCTCGCCGGCGGTTTATCCGCACTGCTGACGGTTTCGGTGTACTCCGCTGAAGATGCCTTTCAGCGCCTGCGGATTCACTGGATGTGGTGGCCGGCCATTGGAGGATTAGCCATTGGATTGGGTGGATTAATTTTCCCCCAAGCCTTGGGTGTGGGATACGACACGATCGCTGCGTTACTGCAGGGCAATGTAACGACCCATGTGATTCTTGGCGTGCTGCTGGTGAAGTGGTTCATCTGGGCGGTTTCGCTTGGCTCCGGCACATCCGGCGGCGTGCTAGCGCCGTTGTTAATGATGGGCGGCGCACTGGGCGGACTCGAAGCTATGTTTCTGCCCAATGAAGGCGCCGGTTTCTGGCCACTGATCAGCATGGGCGCAATTTTGGGTGGGACGATGAGGTCGCCATTCACAGGCATCGTTTTTGCATTCGAACTAACACACGACGCAAACG
>DATCOK010000136.1:0-1983 GCA_036564765.1 Candidatus Acidiferrum sp.
TCGAGCTTGGCCTCGCCGATGACTTTTTCCGCATCGTCGAATTGCCCGGGCTTCGAGAGATGGGTGATATCGCCGGTGTGGATCATGAAGGCGGGTTTGGTTGGAAGCCCATTCACCTTGCCGATCGCTTCCTTCAAGGTCCCGATGGCGTCGGGATTGGCCGGTTTGTTGAAACCGACATGGCTATCGGAAATCTGCAGGAAGCTGAAGCCGGTGGCGGCTTTTTCGGCCGCTTGCGCCGTTTCGATGCCGAGGAGCTGCGAGGATTTGGGCACGCCCCCGCTGAGCGTCCAAATAACGCCGGTCCCGGCCCAGATCATACATTCGAGCGCGCCGCGCCGGTCGATCCCTGTGCCTTGCTTGTTGTCTGACATGTTTTCGTCTCCATTCACTGCGGTTTTGCGCCGTTGCTACAGAGAAGACTTGCCGGCGCGCCTGTTTATTCCCGGTGCCTTGTGAATTTCTCGCGGCTCTGTCCAAGTCTTCATATCCTCGGCTGACGGCGCGAACGAACTTGCTCATCGGTTCTTGCCCGAGAATTTGTCCCACCAAGCGGGGACGGAAAGAAGACCAGCCACCGGCTCGTTTTATTCCCGGCGACGCGCGTCTACGCTGAGAACGCCTGCGGCGGCTTGCCGCGAATTGTGTTGCAATCGAGTTTGGCGCGATCACGCGGGAATAAACGAACTCTCTCTGGAGTCTCCCCCATTGCTGGCGTTCGGCCGGCAGGAGGAGGCAAAGAGATGGACAACAATCAAAATGGCGGCGTCGACCGCCTAATGCGGCCATTTCGCCCCGTCGCGCAGCTGATTGCCATTGATGTCGTACAATTCGGAGCCCAGCACTAACTTTGAGTTTCACCTTTCAACTGGTGTACGGACCGCGAGCTGGACTAGCTTTCATGATCATTTGCTCCTGCAACTTCCTGAATGAGCGAGACGTGCGCACCATGGTCACAACCGCCGTCCGACCGCCAACCACACCAGGCCAGGTGTACAAATGCTTAGGCTGCCGCCCGAAATGCGGTCGGTGCGCGCGCAGCATCAGCCTGATCATGGATGAAGCGCTTGGCTGCTCTCGGACCGGTCTTGGTCAAGAAGCTCGCGCTTCATCTACCCAAGTGCGCCATCAAATGGCGACGATACCGCCGATTGGCTGTCCGCCCGCTTCGTTCGCGTGCACGTGCACCCGTTGAATCGCGATAATCACCTCGCGGAGTATCGACTCGAGTAGTGGCTGATCGAGTGGTCCAAGAGCGAGGACGAGTCGATCAAATACTGGCTCTCAGCTCTTCTCCGACTGCCTTCCGGTGGAAACGCCTTCCATGGTGAAATTGCGAGACGCGTACCACGGAGCGGCGTTGCACGGCGATGCCTTTGCCCTCAACAGCTTCCTGGCGATCCGGCCTCACCCGCTACGTGATGGCGTGCCTACCCTTCAAGGATGGCCGTCCGCAGGGGTGGGGTGAACTCATGCCCGATGCCACGTCCAGCTTCATATGGGCCATCGAACGCGGGAAGACGATCAAGTTTTTGTGAGTCGGGAATAGCGGTTGGTCGAATCAAGTCTTCTCATCGAGGCAAGAGTTCCTCGTTCTTGCCGCAACCACGAAGGGAAACGGAGAAAGCATTATGGCTTCCAAAATCACGACGGCGCTCGTTGCGCGCTTGTCGTCCGGGCTTTGATGACCCCGAACCACGAAGCACTCGCGCGCGGCGGCGGCGGCTTTGGCGGCGGAGGTCATGGAGGTGGTTTCGGCGGCGGAGGCTTCCACGGAGGTGGTTTCCACGGTGGTGGACTCGGGTTCCACAGGGGATTCGGACGCGGCTTCGGATTTGGACGCGGCTTCGGATATGGACGCCGCTTCGGATTTTATGGTGGCTATCCCTACTTTTATGGCGGGTATGGGTATGGCTGCAGTCCGTATTACTACGGCTCCTACGAATGCTATTGAGCAGCACGGCGCGCTGCTCCAATGGCGGG
>DATCOK010000137.1:0-4060 GCA_036564765.1 Candidatus Acidiferrum sp.
AGCTCAAGCGGCAACCACCCTTCGGGGAGCTGGGACGCAATTTTCTCATTCAGTGTTCCTACCATGGTCGGAAAATAGCTCAAACGATCGGCCATCATGTTACCAATATTCCGAAGAAATCCAAGAAACGGAAATAATTTAAGTCGAGAGATTTACCGCGCAAAGTCGAAGATGAGGCTTCCGTCCGGCTCGGAGTACGCGTTCTAGCTCGGAGCGGCGCTACACGAATGCAGCTTTCACCACACACCGTTTAAACAACTTACTAAGCGCCCCAGCACTCTGCGCCATAACCTGTCGACCCAGAGACCTACTTCCCCCGGAACAGGGCCACAATCTCAATAAACAAAATAATCACCACGGTCAGCTCCAACACAAAACTCCGGGTCTGATTGAACTGGTCCACCATGAAGCGGTACAACTCCCCCGCCGTCCGCAGCTTCTGGTCCACCAGTCTCCGGTAATCCGGCACGCCCACCCTCGCGGAAATCACTCCGTACAGCCGCGCGTAAAACATATCGCTCAAAAATTTGACCGCGTTGTCCACTCTCTCCGTCAATTCCATCACGTCCAGCCGGATGGTATTCAGCCGCGCCGCTTCCCGCGAAAATCGCCACGCCGTCAGCAAGCCCTTGCGCTCCATCGAGCGGTACACCCCGCCCAGCAGATTCGTCAGCAAACTGTCGTAATAACGAAATTCCAGCAGCTGCGTGTTGGCGTACTCCAGCAACTGAATCGTCGTCGCCGCTCCTTCCTCATTCCCGTAGATCAGCGCCCCGCTCCAGCCCACCACCAGCAAGTCCGCATGCGAATACGAAATACTCGATTGCAAAACTTCCTGCTGCTCGATATCCGCCAGCGGCATGGTTTCTCCGCGCACCAGTTGCGCGATCTCCCCGCCGTGCTGGGCCAGCAACTCCTCCGCGCGCATCGTGCGCCCATCTGCGCCGGTGATTTCCCGCAGATGAATCATGTAATAGTCTTCCCGCAGCCAGTCTTTATAGCCGTTGACCAGTGCCGGCTCCGCCCGTTTTAAAGCTCCGCGAACCAATTCCGCCGCGCAATTTTCCAGCTCTGTAGCCACAATCCAGCGGCTCGACTGCTGCACCAGTTCCGGCCATTCCGCGTCGAACGATAATCCCAGTTCCACGCTCACCACGCCGTAGTCGTAATATTTGATCCGCCCGCCAACTTGTTCGCCGGTCGGTAGCGAGAATGGCTCGACTCGCTCCACCACCGGCGGCCGCTCAAATCGCAAATGCTGCGGCGGCGGCGAGGCCAGCCCGGTGGGAACTTTCATCACGCTGGACGCCAGCAGCGGAGTCAATGCTTCCAGGCGAATGGCTTCCGCCGTATCGTATAAAAACAGGCTGCGAAAATTTCCCTTCAAGTTGATTCGCCTCGGTTCGGTAGCCGGTCATGAGTCACGACCACCGCATGCAGACAGGTGCGAGCTATTCTGACAGTAACTTCGTGACCATTCGCGCGTAAATTTCCACTGCCTCGAGCAGCTCTTTCTTGGCAATGCGCTCTTCCGCCGTGTGCGCCACGTGAATCGTTCCCGGCCCGATCAGAAACGGCTTGCCCCACGTGCCCGCGAAGCTGGGAATATCCGTGCCAAACGAAACCACCGTGGTCGGCAAGCCCGCAAAAGGCTCCAGCCGGATCGCCGGCATGTGCAGCACTTCACGCGCTTCCACTCTTCCCATCGCTTCATTCACCGCTTCCCGGATCGGTTCCGCGTCGCCCACCAGGCGAAACATGATCTCCGCCTGCGCGTGGTCCGCGATCACATTCGGAGCGCGCCCGCCCGCAATCGTGCCGATATTCAGCGTGCTTTTTCCGAACAGCGCATCGTGCGGCAATGGAATTTCGCGGATTCTTTGCAGCGCATCGAGCAGCGATTCAATCGCGGAGTGCCCCAATTCCGGATACGCGGAGTGTGCCGCTCGCCCGCGCGCCGTCAATTCGTAGCGCAGCGCGCCCTTCGAGCCCAGCGCGATTTTATTTTCCGTCGGCTCCCCATTGATCAAGAATCGCGAACCGCGCGGCTGTTTGGCCGCCACCGCGGCACCGATCCCGTTGCGTTCTTCGCCAACCACCAGCAGCAACGCAAAGTTTCGCGCCCCGCCCGCCAGCAATTTCTCCGCGGCCGCGATCATTGCCGCGATAATGCCCTTCGCATCGCATGCTCCGCGCCCCCAAATCGTTTCGCCGTCCTCCCTCGACGCAACAAACGGCGGGACGGTATCCATGTGGGTAGAAAGCGTCACGCGTGGTTCGCCCCACATCGTCAGCACGTTGAAGCGCTCCGGTTCCACGTCCATGCGCTCGACTCCCCCGCCGGAATCGCGCGCAAGTTTCGCCAGATGCTCGAACAGATACTCGCCCACGCGCTTCTCCGCGCCGGTAGTGGACTCGATGTCTACCAGCGCGCGGGTCAATTCGAAAACATTCATGCTCATGGAACGATTTTATGGTGAGAAGGACAAAACAATCGACACAATTACGGCATACGCCGATGGCGTCCAGAACTTACTGGTGAAAATTGTTCCGCAGCTCGGTCGCCAGCCCCCGCGCCACTTCGCGCGCTCGAGGAATGTCGCCGGGATCAAAAGAAATCGCCGACACCCGCGCGTGCCCGCCTCCGCCAAAGCGTTCCGCCAGTGACGCCAGATTGGCATCCGCATTCTCGAGGTTCCATGGATTGGTGCCCAGCGACACTTTCGCGCGCACCGCCGACGCGCTCACGCTGACCGAATACACCGCTTCGGGATGCAGCAGGTACGGAATAAATTTGTTGTAGCCTTCCAGGTCTAGATCGCTCACATCAAAAAACACCACGCCCTGCTTGGCTTCCGACCGTTCGCGCAGAATTTCGATCGATTTGCGATGCCGCGCCAGCAACGGCTCCAGGTGCTTCGCGATCATTGGCAGCTTCACCATCTCTGCCAGCGAACGGTACGCCAGCTCTGGAATAATCTTTGCCGGCAGTCCATTCTCCGGAGCCGCCTCAATCACCAGCGCCAGCTGCGTGGCCGGCTCGACCAGTTCCACCGCCGCTTCCGGCGTCGCGTATTGCGCCCCGTCAATGATATCTCCCCAATAGATCAAATCTTTCAGCGGCGTCGTATCGAATCCATATTTTGCGCTGCTCACGTCCGCAATCAATTTGGTGCACGACTTATAATCCGGCTTGTAAAACATGTTCGGTCCGGGATGCTCGCGAAAATTCTCCGCATCCGCGGGAGTCAGGAACGCGCTCTGGTGATGGTCGAACCACCAGGTTACTTTGGGCGAATTGGAATATTTAAAATCCACGATGGCATTCTCATCGCCGTCGAACAGACCATCTGTCCACGGCTGCGCCGCGCGATGGGTCATGCCGGTCAATCCAAATTCCGCGTCGCGATCGAAACGCTCGCGGTAAAAGCGGTAAAACAGCGCGCCTGAAGCGGTGCCGTCAAAACAGCGGTCGTGAAAACACAAGCGTACTCGGGTCATGGGTACGGCCGCGCGCCTTTCTGAACTTCACAGAATTAGAAAACGAAGCTTTTTACAATGGATTCAGCCGCCAGGAAAGTCAATAGTCGGCCAGTTTTTTAGAACCGGATTGCGAGGTCAGAACGAAAAAGGAGCCGCCATTCAAGCGGCTCCCTCGCACAATTCGTCTTTTTGTGATGCGGAACTATTTTGCGATGCCGTCGGCGATGCCCGCCGCGATCGGCACCCGATACAGTTCGTGCTGATACGCCTTGATCATCAGCAAAATCCACAGCACCAGACCGGTTAGGCCCAACACCAATCCGATCAGCGCCCACAATCCAAAGCCCACCATGCCGCCCGCGCTCAAAACAATTCCCAATCCGATGCGGATCAGAGTCAACGCGCCAAACACCACGATCGATTGTGCCGCGTGAAAACGCACAAATGGCCGCTTGTCGATCAGGATAAAAATGATTCCCGTCACCCACCCGAGCACGTAGCACAGCAAGCCCGCCACGTTTTCCGCCAGTCCTTCGCTCGTCACCGGCGTGGGCGCCGCGGGCGGTACGCCCGGCAC
>DATCOK010000138.1:0-1654 GCA_036564765.1 Candidatus Acidiferrum sp.
CGCTCGTGCAGCTCCTCCTGTGCCGCCGAAGTCCCGCCATAACAGTGTGTGGCGATTCCGCCCGCAAAACTTGCGGCCTTGGCGTCCGACAGCAGCGTGATGGGAAACTCGATGAGGTTCCAGTTGTGATCAAAAACTAAAATCTTCGTTTTCAGGTGCGCTGCGCGAAAGGCCGGACCGAGATGGTCGCGCAAGAACTCCGCCTGCTCCGCCGCGGACATGCCCATGCCCGGATAATCGTTCGGCAGATACAGCGGTTCATTCTGCATGGTCACCGCGTAGATGGGGACGCCTGCGGCTTCGTAGGCCTGCACGAACTTCACAAAATATTTCGCGAACGCCGGGTACGCGGACGGCAACAAATGCCCCTCGATGAGCGAACCTGAAGTCTTCATCCATCCCGGAGCGCTCCACGGCGTCGCGGCGACTTTTATATGTGGATTGATCGCTAGCGCTTCCTTCAACACCGGCAGGATGTAAGCCTCGTCGTGGCTGATCGAAAACTTTTTCAGCTCGGGATCGCTTTCGCCCGCAGGCATGTCGTCGTAACTGTAATCGTCCAACGCGAAGTCGCTCGCTCCCATCGGCTGGCGGATAAAATTCAATCCAATCCCCCGAACCGGATCAAATAGTTTCTCCAGCAAGTCTTTTCTCTGCGCAGGCTCCAGCTTGTTGAACAGCAACCACCCAGACGAATCGGTAATCGACGCCCCAAATCCCTCCATCTGCTGATACCTCTTCGCGGAATCAACGTGCACCGTCAATGCCGGCAGGCGGTTCTTTCCAAAGGAGGGCCCGTCTTTCGCCTGGAGAGACTCCGTCAAATCGGTCAAGGACTCATACAACTCGACAGATCCTGGGCGCACCGCGCTTTGCGCTCGCGCATGCGGGCCGCCATGAAGCGCGCCGACCAAAATAATTCCCACGATTCGGAGGAAACTTCGCACGGCCTTCTCCCGCATGAGGTCATCGCATAAAAGAAGGAACAAATTCTGGGTCATGGTTGCGGAGCGGCGGTATCCCCACTCATGCCCTGATTCTGCCGCTTCTTCTCATATAACTGTTGCTGATGCTCGCCGGCCTGCTGCTTTAATTTTTCGAATTGTGCCAGTGCGGCTTTCGCATCTTCGAGGTGATGAGTGCGGCGGTACACGATGGCCAGCTGATAGTAGGCCTGCTGCGCGATGTCCGGATCCGCTCCCGGAGTCAGCGATTGCTTGAAGGACGCGATGGCCGCGTCGTCCTCTCCCAGCTGCATTTGCGCGCGGCCCAGATAATAATGCGCGTCGGGTATCGCTGGGTTTTGCTGCAGTGCGCTCTCGATCAGTGATTTGGCTTCTTCCGGCTTGCCGCGCTCTACCTGCAACGTCCCCAGTTTGTACCGCGCCGAAATATTGTTGGGATCCAATTGCAATTCCGCGCGGTACTGCGCGTCCGCCGGTTCGATTTGCCCGGCGTTGCGATACTCGGTTCCCAGCTCTTCGTGCAGGCCGGGCTGCTGCGGCGCCAGCTTGATGGCCGCTTCATACTCCGCAATCGCGTCCGCATGCCGGTCCGATTCCGCATCCGCCTGCGCCAGCACCTGATGCACGCGCCAGGAATTTGGATCGGCTTTGAACATCTGCTCGTAGCTCGATTTGGATACAAGCAAGTG
>DATCOK010000139.1:0-4985 GCA_036564765.1 Candidatus Acidiferrum sp.
GGCTTTCAAACGGGCCGAGGATTTGCATTTCGGATCCGGCCGTCAGACGCCAGGCGATGCGGATGCCCACGGAAAGAATCACCAGTCCGATGATTCCGTGAAAGGGATCCTGCAATTCAAGAAACGGCGAAGCGAGTCCCAGCAGCGCGAGGTAACCGGCGGCCGCGCCGAAGCTGTGGACCTGTGGACCATCGTTGGAGTCCGCGGAGTCTTCGCCGGGCGTGGACGATGGCGCGACCGGGGAGGAAGGCGAATTCGACGAGGAGTGCTGCGCTGGCGCAGCCGGGCCTTGTTTTCTGGCTTGCGAGATGGCCATGGGAATGGCCGAAAGCGAAACCGCCGCGTAGGTCAGCAGCACGGCGGCAATTTGATAGCGGAGGCCGCCCGACCCGCGCGAACCCATGTGAATGGCTTTGCCGACGATGTAACCGACGGCCAGCGAAAGATAACCGACCACCAGGCCGGTAACGATCCCGAAGATGGAGTAAATGAGCAGGCCGAGAATCGCGCCGCCGATGCCGAAGAGCAGCCCGCGGACAAAACGCGCGTGCGAATCGGTGGGAAGTTCGCGGCGCGCAATTTCGGTGCAGGTGGCGCACTTCAGTTCGCCGTTGACGCGATAGTAGGGGCCATTGATCAGCGTGTGGCAGCTGGCGCAGCTTTGCGCGGCGGGCTTGGCGACGTATTCGGCGGTAGCAAATTGTGGATCGGGATTGAGAGAAAGCGGGCTAGGGTCGGGCATAGTGCGGGGAAGGTATCACAGCGGCCAGCTATTCAGAAAGCCAATAATTGGCGGATTCTGCTCGGTTGGGATACAGAAAATATTACGAGGTGAGTTGCAGAGTGCGCCCGGCGCGGCTGGAGATGGTGGCGTGGAGTTGTGGAGTTGCGCTTTGTTCGATGTGGGCTTGGAGATTCATCAGGGAGTTGAGGCGTTGCAGTTCGGTTTCCTCTGAAGTGGAGATGGAGAAGCTTTCGAACTTGCAGCCTTTGGGCGCGTCAACCGAAGGATGAGTTGTGCCCGGGCTCCATTCGATGAAGAAGGGCAGCAGGCCGGAGTGGGTGTCTTTCAGATTTAGAGTTTGCCATTGGAGCAGGCGACCGTCGGGACGCTTGCGCGAGCCGGGCGTAGGGCCTTCGAAGGCGATGTTCACGCTGCGGAGGCGCGCCGCAAGTTGCTTGAGGTTGCCGGGATGCGCGGCCCAGCCGACCAGGCGTGGCTCGGTCAATTTTTTCAGGCCGTAGCTATCGGGCGCACCGGGTTGTTGCGGGTCAGGCGCGATGATTTCCAGGTAATGCATTTCGCCAAGTGAAAGCAAGGCGTTGCGCGTGCCACGCCCGGGATGAACGCCACCGAATGCGGCGCGAACGCCGGTATGTTGCTCGACGAACGCGATGCCCTGATCGAGATCGCTGCAGCCCAACAGGATGTGGTCAAGCACAGTAGGAGCGCCGCCGGCTGCCAAGGAAAATCTTACGGAGAGGAGCGCAGCTCCGGTCGCAGCGAGGAAAATTCGGCGTGGAATTCTCTGCGGCATCTACACCTCCGGTACAAAAGTCAGCCGGCATGCGAAGTTAGTGCGTTCTTTCAGCGACTTCGCGGTTCAGAAATTCGATGACTTCGGGCAGGGGCTTGGGACCGAGATCGCCTTTGCTGCGGTGGCGAACGGAAACCGTGCCGGCTTCCGACTCCTTGGGGCCGACGATGAGCATGTAGGGAATTTTTTGCATTTGCGCGTCGCGAATTTTTGCCGGGAGTTTTTCGTTGCGCTCGTCGAGGTGCACGCGCAGCCCGTGACGCTTGAGCGTTTCGGTGACATGGGTAGCGTAGTCGGCGACCTTTTCGCTGACCGGGCAGATGGCCACTTGCACCGGCGCGAGCCATAGCGGAAAAGCGCCGGCGTAGTGCTCGATGAGGATGCCGAAGAAACGCTCGACGGAACCGAGCAGCGCGCGGTGGACCATCAGCGGTTCGTGCTTGGCGCCATCTTCGCCGATGTATTGCAGGCCGAAGCGCGCGGGCAGATTGAAATCAAACTGTACGGTGGTAAGTTGCCAGGAGCGGCCGATGGCGTCGATGAGTTTGACGTCGATTTTGGGGCCGTAGAACGCCGCTTCGCCTTCCATTTTTTTGAAAGGAATGTTCATACGGGTCATGGTGGCCGCCAGGGCCGCGGTGGCGCGGTGCCAGTCTTCGGGCTTGCCGGCGTAATTTTCCGGGTGCTGGGCGTCCCAGTCCGACAGTTCGACTTCGAATTTATCGAAGCCGAAATTTTTCATCACCGCGAACGCGAATTCCACGCAGGCTTCCACTTCGCTTTCGATTTGCGAGGGCATGCAGAAAATGTGCGCGTCGTCCTGGGTGAAGCCACGCACGCGCAGGAGGCCGTGCAGCACGCCGCTGCGCTCGTAGCGGTAGACGGTGCCGAGTTCCGCCAGCCGCACCGGCAGATCGCGGTAACTCTTCATTTTGGATTTGTAGATGAGGATGTGGCCCGGGCAATTCATGGGCTTGAGCTGGTAGTCGTTTTTTTCGACTTCGATGGGGCTGAACATATTGTCGCGGTAAAAACCGGTGTGGCCGCTGGTCTTCCACAGATCGAGCAGCATGATGTGCGGGGTGTAGACCAGATCGTAGCCACGGCGCAGAAGTTCGTCGCGCAGCCAGTCTTCCACAATTTTGCGGATGAGCCCGCCCTTGGGATGCCAGAAAATCAGGCCTGGTCCGGCTTCTTCCTGAATGCTGAAGAGATCGAGTTCGACGCCGAGTTTGCGGTGGTCGCGGCGCTTGGCTTCCTCGAGGCGGTGGAGATATTCGTCGAGTTCTTTCTGGGTGTAAAAAGCCGCCGCGTAGATGCGCTGCAGCTGCGGATTGCCTTCCTGGCCTTTCCAGTACGCGCCGGCGACGTTCATCAATTTGAACGCGGTGATGCGCCTAGTGGATGGGATATGCGGGCCGCGGCAGAAGTCGATGAATTTTCCGGTGGTGTAGAACGAGACCATCGGCTCGGTGGCTTTTTCTTCGACCAGCTCGCACTTAAAAGTTTGATTGGTTTTTTTGTACAGCTCGATGGCTTCGGGCTTCGGCAGCAGCTTGCGCTCGTTGGGCAGATCCTGCGCGGCCAGCTGGCGCATTTTCTTTTCGATTTGCGCCAGGTCTTCGGGAGTGAACGGTTGTTCGCGCAGAAATTCGTAGAAAAAGCCGGTGTCAATGGGCGGCCCGATGCCGAGTTTTACGTCGGGAAAAAGTTCGGTGACCGCGGCTGCGAGAAGATGCGCCGCGGAATGGCGAAAAACGTAGAGTGCTTCGGCGTCTTTGTCGGTGAGGATCTGCAGCTTGACGTCGTGTTCGAGCGGCCGGCGCAGGTCGATGAGTTCGCCGCTTTCCGAGGCTTCCCGTGCGGTCGCTGTCGCGACGGCAGCGCCATCGCCATTCGCGGGGGTAATGCGCGCGACCAGCGCGGCGTCGGCCAGGCGCGGCGAAATTTTTCGCGCGATGTCGGCGGGAGTAGTGCCCTTGGGCACTTCCTGAACTTTACCGTCAGGCAGTGTTACGTGAATCTGATCCATTGAGCTGTTCACCTGGTAGGAGAAACACCAGCTTATCGGCGGCTTGGATTGCGGTCAAGGAAGGCGCGGCAAGAATCTTTGGCGCGAGTTTAGATGCTGAGGATTTTTACTGAGTGCAGATTACTTTGCGGCGGCGATTTCTTCGACGATGGCAGCGACGGCGGCTTGAGGATCTGACGCGGCTAGAATAGGCCGGCCCACCACGATGAAGTCGGCTCCGGCGCGAATCGCTTCGGCGGGAGTTGCAGTGCGAGCCTGGTCGTCGCGCTGATCGGCTTTCTTGGCGCTCTCTGGGCGCACACCGGGGGTGACGATCAGGAAGTCGCGGCCGCAGGCTTTGCGAATCGCGCGCGCTTCCTGCACCGAAGCAACGACGCCGTCGACGCCGGCTTTTTGCGAGAGCCGCGCGAGCTTGGTGGCGCGCGCTTTTGCGGGGCCAAGGATGCCGACTTCGCGCAGGGACTTGTCTTCCATGCTGGTAAGTATGGTCACGGCCAGAAGCCTCGGGCGATCCGCGCCCATGGCCACGCCGGCGCTGATGGCGTGCACCGCGGCTTTCATCATGGCGCTGCCGCCGAGCGCGTGGATGTTCAGCAGTTCAATGCCTGGCATGGATGCGGCGCAGAGCACTGCGCCTGCAACCGTGTTGGGGATGTCGTGAAATTTGAGGTCGAGAAAAATGCCGACGCCGAGCGCCGCGATTTCTTTGATGGCGGCTGGCCCGGCGGCGGTGAAGAGTTGATTGCCGACTTTGAATTTTCCGACGTGCGGCGCCAGTTGCTTGGCGAACTTAAGAGCGGTGGATAACGAGTCGACGTCGAGGGCTACGATCAAGCTGCTGCGCGGATGAGCGTCGAAGGTCACTGTTGGCGGCCCGACGCTGGGTCGGAGCTTAGGGCTTCTGGGGAAGCTGCATGAGCTCCAGGCGGACTTTGCTTACACCCGTCTGAGTCAGGCCAATCTTCCTAGCCACGCGATAGGATACATCAATTTCGCGTCCTTCTTGATAGGGACCGCGGTCGTTGATGCGCACAACCTCAAATTTCTGATTGCGGGTATTGATCACCCGCACGACAGACCCAAAGGGCAGGGTCGGGTGGGCGGCGGTCAGAGCCTCGGAGTCGAACTCCTCTCCGTTGGCGGTCTTTTTGCCGTCGAAGTCAGCGCCATACCAGCTGGCATTGCCTACCCAAGACTTGAGCGGTTTGACAGGCTCATTGGAACGAGCGACCAGGGGGGCATCAATTGATTGAGCACCAAGGAACATCACCGGAACCCACAGAAGCGTCGCCCAAAGAACTTGAAGCGGTCGTTTGATAGTGTTCATAGTGTGTCTTTTTTGCATCATCATACGAATAAGTGTAGCGACCGAGGCCCGTATGGTCAACCCAACCTCGGTACCAAAGTCTCCTGTA
>DATCOK010000140.1:0-11720 GCA_036564765.1 Candidatus Acidiferrum sp.
GCATAGTCATGCCGCCGCGCCGTACGTACAAAATTCCCGCTGCTCCCCGTAAACGGCCGGGCAATCACCCGCCCCACCCGGTGCGGCCCATCCAGCAATTTCCGCGCGATCTCGCACATGCGATACAGCTCCGCAATAGGAATCACCTCTTCATGCGCCGCAATCTGAAACACGCTGTCGCCCGAGGTGTACACAATCGGCCAGCCAGTCCGCACATGCTCGTCGCCGAGCTCCTTGATAATCTCGGTGCCCGAAGCCGGCTTGTTCCCCAGCGTCTTCCGCCCAATCTGCTTTTCGAATTCGCGAATAATTTCCGGAGGAAATCCGAGCGGGTACACCGGAAAAGCCTGCGGCAACCAGATTCCCGCCATCTCCCAATGCCCGGTAGTCGTGTCTTTCCCCGGCGAATGCGTAGCGCCCTTCCCATAAGCCGCAATCGGCTCAGCCACCGCCGCCAAATGCGCCAGCGGCGCAATATTCCCCAATCCCATCTGCACCAAAGTCGGCAGTTTCAGCGCCCGCGCCTCCGCAATATGCCCGAGCGTATTCCGCCCCACATCCCCATACTCCGCCGCATCCGGCAACTCCCCAATCCCCACGCTATCCAAAACAATCCAAATAATCCGTTTAAACATGGCACCCGCCTTATTCCACTAACCAAAAACAGTAGCACAGTGAATTTTCGCGCTGAACTTCGATGATCGGTTGTAGGTCAATTTCCGATAAGACGTGCCGGTTCAAGGGGTCGACGCAACACCTCCGAATCGTTTGATCCGACAGCACTTCTCCTGGAGAACCGGCTGCAGTGGATGCAAACCTAGACAGGGCAGTGTTTTTGTTTGAATTACACGATTTTGGCCCTTGAGTTCTCTGCAAGTTGGCGTCGATCTAGTGTTGCATCGACCTATTGAATCCACCGCGCTTACCGGAGAAGTGGGTACTGGATCGAACCGACGGCTTGATCTAGGAGCGTTTGACCTTGGGCGTCGACTGAGCCCCTAGCGGCTCGCGGAAAGGGCCCATCGGAATCGGCGCGTACGCGACCTCAATGATCTCAAGGCGCTCCGTCTTTGCTGGCGCGTGCAGGTTCACGCGGTCACCGGGGCTCGCCTTCATGAGCGCATTAGCGAGAGGCGAGCGCCAGCTGATGTAGCCGCGGTCGAGGTTCACCTCGTCGATGCCGACGATCGAGACGACGTGTTCGAGGCCGGCGGCGTCCTTGTAGGTCACAGTTGCGCCGAAGAAAACGCGCCTTGCGGCTGACCCTGGCCGCGGAGCGGAGGGATCGACGACCATGGCCGCATCGATGCGTTTCGTGAGAAAGCGAATCCGCGAATCGATCTGGCCTAACCGGCGTTTGCCGTAGAGGTAGTCGGCGTTTTCACTTCGGTCCCCGTTACTAGCAGCCCACGCTACGACCTCCACAACCGCCGGCCGCTCGCGACTCAGTAGGAACACATGTTCGTCTTTCAGTCGCTGCAACCCGGCGGGCGTGATGTAGTTTTTGAGTGTCGGCCCCGCTTCCTCGCGCACCGGTCCTCGGAGCGGCCGCTTATTTCGCATTTGCCAATCTGCCATGGGATTTCGTGTACTTGTGGGTTACCCAATCTCGGAAGGTCCGCGCCTCGGTCCCGATAATTCCTCGTAGGGTGGACGTGATGTACCCGAGCTAGAAGTCGAATGATACATCGGTCTTCCTGTGGCACTCTTAGAAAATGCGGTGACCGGTCCGACCACGGACCCAGGGAAGGCGCTGGTCAGTGGCTTGTGCAGCGACGTGGCGCGAACGAAGGGACCGATCCTGCGTGGCTTGGCCGCGCGTGCGCCGTATTTTCATAACGGGGCCGCAGCAAGCTTGAGTCAGTTGCTGGACTTCTATAACCAGCGGTTCCAGATGAATCTGACTAGCGAAGAGAAAGAGCAACTCATTGCGTTTTTGAACTCACTGTAGATGTGACTGGCGAATGGTTCGGTAGCACTATGTGTTAGTGCGATCGTAATTCATGCCTGAATATATGTCCGTGTTCCATTCCTAAATTTAATGTGTTCTAGTCGCCCGGCCGCAACATGGCGACGGCGCAGGTGAGAAATTCGTGTGAGCGTGTGGGGTCCTGCAAGCGGCCGCGCGCGAAATCGGGAGTGCCGCCACCTTTTCCTGGGACGTGCGCGAAGGATTGCTTGAGCAGAGCGCTCATGTTGTCGGAGAGCGCGGCGTGGCGAGCGAAATAGACGTCGCCGGTTTCGGCATGAAGGAGCAACGCTACGGTATTTTCGGCCTTGGCAGCCTCGCGGGCGAAAGATACGACAAATTCGGGCGATTCGTTTTCGATGACGCGAGCGATGAGGCGGAGGCCGTCGGGCCGCAGTTCGGCTGCGACTACGGACGCGCGAGCTTCCAATGCGGCTAGTTTCTCTATCGAAGCGCGCGCGGATTTGAAATGCGCGTCGCGTTCCGCAACCAGGCGTTCGGCGGCGGCGGCGGTTTCCTGTGGCGCGCAGTTCAATTTTGCCGCTACGCTTTTCAGCGTGGAGAAATCCGCGCGCGCGGCCTTTTCGGCGCGCTGGCCGCAGACGAATTCGATGCGCCAGTCCTGGCGAACCTTGGAGACGCTGCGTAGCAGGATCGTGCCGATCTGGCCGGTGCGTTTGACATGGGTGCCGCCGCAGGGTTGCAGTTCCAGGGCTTCGATTTCGATAGCGCGAAGGATGCCGCTGCGTTCGACGGTTTTGCGCACGCCCGCGGCAGCTAATTCTTCGGCGGTGCCGTACTTTATGGTTACCGCGCGGTCTTCGTAGACGATTTCGTTAGCGGCGCTGGCGGCGTCGTCCAAAATGCGTTGCGTGGGTTCAGCACCGCGCAGGTCGATGGTGCAAAGTTCCGCGCCCAGGTGGAAGGAGACTGTGGGCAGAGAGAACTTTTGCTGAAAGATAGCGGAGAGCAGGTGCTGACCGGTGTGTTGCTGCATATGATCGAAGCGGCGGGGCCAGTCGATCTGGGCAGTCAGGGGTCCTGGCGATAGCAAGCGATCGACGATGTGGATGAAGTCGTCATCTTCCTCGAGTACTTCCAGGACCCTTGCGGGGCCGAGCTGGCCGGTGTCGTGGGGCTGGCCGCCGGAGGTGGGGTAGAAGGCGGTGCGATTGAGTTTTGCTCGCCAGCGGGATGGGGCTACGGATGTATGCGGTTCAGGGTCGCAGCTAATTACTTCGGCGGTGAATTCGCGGGTGAAGCTGTCGTTGTAGTAGAGGCGGTCGGTGGGCACGTTTTTTTGTCGTGAAGAGCGGATTTTAGCACACGTGAATTTATCGAAGAGCCGTTGGCTGAGATACTCACGATTGAAAGGTGGGAGTGATTTCGGTTGCCACTTGAGCCAAGAGAAGAAGGCCCCGCTCTAAAAAGTCCAGGGGGCAACCAGTTGGCGGGCTGGTCGATGGGCATTGTCATCGCGAGCGTTCAACAAGGTTGTGCCCGGCTGGAGGTACAGTGTTGAGATGGCTGCGGCTGCCGGATTAGGGACGTTTTCGGCGGTATAATTGGGTATGGCTGTGCGGTTGATTGCTTTGGACATTGATGGGACGCTGCTGGATAGCCGCTGGCAAGTTTCGGCGGCTAATCGCGAGGCCATTGGCGAGGCGGCGCGGCGCGGGATTGAGGTGGCGCTGGTGACCGGGCGGCGTTACGATTTCGCGTTGCCGGTGGCGCAGAAGTTGGACGCGCCGCTGACCATGATTGTGAATAACGGCGCTTTGATCCGTTCGAATGACGGGCGGACGCATGTGCGGCATTTATTGCCGCGCGCAGTGGCCGGGCAAGTATTGCGCGCGACAGAACCGTGGCGCGAAGCTGCAGCGGTGGTCTTTGACCGGCCCAGCGCTGAGCAGGTGATGATCGAATCGTTCGACGCCGACGACACGCTGCGCGCGGCGTATTATTCGCGGAACAAGGAGTTCATTGCCTTCGCGAAGCCGCTGGAGAATTGTTTGACGGAGGATCCCATACAGGTGATGTTCTCCGGCAACATCGCGCCGGTGCGGGAGATCGAAGCGGGGCTGCGCGGCGCGGAGTTCGCGGGAGAGTTCGCGCTGGCGGTGACCATTTACGCCAAGAAAGATTTTGCGATGATCGATGTGATCAACCCGGCGTGTTCCAAAGGCTCTTCTTTGGCGGAATGGGCGGCGTTGCGCGGGATTGCGCGCGAGGACGTGCTGGCCATCGGCGACAATCACAACGACCTGGAGATGTTGACCTTTGCGGGGATTCCGGTGGTGATGGCCAACTGCGTGGACGAACTGAAAACTTTCGGCTGGCATGAGACGCGCAGCAACGATCACGACGGGGTGGCGGCGGCTATCGAGAAATTTGCGTTGAGCGAGGCGGCTTCATGCGCGTAGGGCGGCAAATTCTGGCGTTGGCATGGTTTTTTGTCGCTGGGTCGGCCGTGCGTGCGGAGTATGTGGTGCTACAGAGTGGGCAGCGCCTCAACGTGACGGGCTACCAGTTGATCGGCGACAAGTACCGCCTGCAGATGACCGGCGGATTCGTGGAAGTGCCGGCCAGCGAGGTGGTGCGCATCGAGCCCGAAGATATCTTCACGCCGATTCCCGTGCCGCCGCGGCCGGTGGGCCTCACCACCAATGTTCCCTTCGGGCAATTTATCCAAAACGCGGCGACGAAATTCAATGTGGATGCCGACCTGATTTCCAGCGTGATTGCGATCGAGTCCAACTACAATCCGAAGGCGATTTCGCGGCGCAACGCGCGCGGGTTGATGCAGCTGATTCCGGGGACGGCCAACCGCCTGGGCGTGCGCAATATCTTCGATCCGCAGGAAAATATTGATGCGGGGACGCGATATCTCGGGGAACTGCTGCACCGCTACGACAATGATTTGATTCTGGCGTTGGCGGCGTACAACGCGGGGCCGGAGCGAGTGCAGAAATACGGGCGCGTGCCGCCGTTCGCGGAGACGCAGTCGTACGTAAAACGCGTGAAGCAGAGCTATGAGAAGCGCAAAATCCCGACGCCGGCTCCTGCTGCAACTCCCGCGGCGACGAGCGAGAAAAGCAACAAGCCTTCGTAATTCCCTTTCGCACTTCTTCCAGAAAATAAATTTGAGAAAACCGCTGTCGCGATGCGGAAATTATGGCTGTGGAGTGGGCGCTGGTGTGCCGTCGAGTGGCGGAGTGCTGGGATTGTTATTCGGTGTGTTGGGATTGTTCTGGCTCGGAGAGCTGTTGGGCTGGCCGAAGGAACTGCCGTTGGTGTTGCCTTGCTGGCCGGGAGTGCCGAAGGAACCGGGATTGGTGCCGATATTCTGGCCGAGGCCCGGGCCGTTCTGCACCGGCTGGCCTGCAATCGTGGCGTCCTTTGAAGGATCCCAGATGAATTCGAACAGGCGGTAATTTTTGGCCTTCTCGTAGACGATCAATGAGGGTTCCTGAATCTTGCTGCCCACGCCGATGATATTTCCGCCGATGATGGTGGGCGTTTCGGTGGGAGTGATTGACTGCGGTGTGCCGCTGTCGGCCGAGGCTGCGCCGGAAGTATCAGTGCCGGCCGGCTGGGAGCCGTCCGTCGGAGTGCCAGGCTGTCCCGGTTGCGCGGGATTTTGTCCGCCGTTTTGCGCGTTGCCTTGTGCGCCATTCTGCGGATTGTTGGGATCGGTGTTCTGCGGATTGGTTTGCGGCTGCGAACCGAACGCGGGATTGCTGTTGTTGCCCAAACCGAAGCCGGCGTTATTTCCCTGCCCCGCGGGACCATTATTGTTCCCCAACTGGCCGAAACTGGAGGAGCCAAACCCGCCGGTTTGTTGCTGTTGCCCGCCGTTGCCGGTGAGCGCGCCAACTGGAGTGCCAAGACCCGGGCCTGCGCCGGGGATTTGCAGCGTTTGCGGCGGCTTGAGGCTGCCGATAAGTTGGCCGGCGGGTCCGACGTAGATCAGCCGCCAACTGCCGTCCGTGGCGTTCATAGGATCTTTGTAGGCCTGGCGCATGAAGCGCAGCGAGCCGGTCTTGGGCTTGGTGAGATCGTCAAGCGAAGTCGGGAAGCGGCCCATCTTGCGGTAGTAGAGCTTCACGCCGCGCACATACTGGTTGCCGCGCCAGATCATTTCCTTTTCTTTTTCGCGTTTGCCTTCGACCAGGATGCGCGGGCCGACAGCCATGGCGGCGATGAGCATCAGCGCGGTGAAAAACATCAACATCAGCAGGGCGTAGCCTTGTTCAGTGCGGGGTTCACCGCGGCGGGGAATGCACCAAGGGGATTTGGCGAATTTGAAAATAAACTTCATGCTGCGGGCGACGGCTGCGAGTCGTCCTGGGTCATTGCCACGGAAGCGCGGCGGCCGGAAGAAATTTCCTCAAACTCGAGATTACCGTTATTGATTTTGACGATGCGGAAACGTCCGAGTAGGGTGTCGCCTTCAGCCACGATGTAGACTTCCTCGCCGTCGGATAGAAAGGCGCGCTTGGAGGTGCCGTTGGGCACCGTGCCGTAGCCGAAAAATTTCATGTTGCCGGGGAGCGCGGGTGGAGGAGGCGGAGGAGGCTGCTCCGGGCCGTACTTCAAGCGCGCTTCGATCTTTTTTCCTGGCTGCTGTTGCGGCGGAGGGGCGATTTCGCTGAACGGGTTGCGGCCCGCGCTGCGGTATTCGGTTTTCTGCGCGGCTTCCATCTTGTCGCGGTGCAACTGCGGATTCTCAACGGCCAGCAACTGCACATTCTGGAAGGCGGCGGAATTGCCGGCCACCACGGCGGGCTTGGTGCGATTGAAATACCACACCAGGCTCATCAGCACGACGAGCACCGCCAGCAAGATGAATTGATTCTTCTGTTTCATTTATGCAGCCCGAAAATACGTTTTCATGTGCACCGCAACGCGAATGGCGCCACTGGCGCTTTGATTTTGCGAATCGCCGGCCAGGGCCAGGCCGTCCACGACGTAGACGTTCTGCGACCGCTGCAAGCCATTCAGGAAGCGCACCACGCTGGTGTACTGGCCGTTCACGGCAATGTCCACGGAAACTTCCCGCAGGCCGCGATTGGGAATATCTTTGGGTTTGAAGTCGCGCGCGTCAATCTGCGCGCCGGCTTTTTTGGCGATGGCGTCGAGTTCCGCGGAAACCGAGGAGTAGCCCTTGCTGGCGGGCAACAAGGATTGTTCGAAGCGGTCGCAATCGCGCTTGATCGCGGGCGTCAGCTGGCGGATGGATTCGCCGCGCTTGATGTCGGCGCGCAAAACCTCGAGTTGCTTATTCTGGAGCGCCAGTTCCTGCTGCGGCGTGCGCGGCGCGGCACTAAGCTGCCAACTGTAGGCCGCGAGAGCCACGTCGGCGAGGACGAGAATCGCCAGCACCGCGATGACCAGCCCTTTTTCGAATTTGACGTTGCGCTTCATCAGCTCCTCGAATAAACCGCGGTCAAGCCCACAACTCTCTGGTCGCCGACGACGCCACCCTTGGAAGGCGCGTGTTCGCTGTCCAACTCGACGTCGCTGAACTGGTGCGACTCTTCGAGCGCGCGCAGAAATTTGAGTTTGGCTTCATCGTTGGAAGTGCCCACGGTCAATTTCACTTCGATGTGCCCTTTGACCTGCTTTGGTTCAATGCTGATGACGCGCACGCCGCCGGGAAGAATGTGTTCGAGGTCCATGAACATCTGGGTCCAGTCAAAGCTGCGGCCGTCGATCAAAGAGTTGAGGAAAGCGGCGCGATCGTGAAGCTTGGCGTTGTCGGACTGCGCGAAGAAACGCTGAAGGTCGGCGCGCTGCTCCTGCAATTCGGCGATTTTGACGGCGGTGGCTTCGGACTCGGCGCGAAGCCGCGCGTCTACGTTGCGCACGGAGTAGACGTGCCAGCCGATGGCCAGAAAGAAGATCAGCGCTACAAAACCGAGCACCCCGGCGCCCACCAGAAAGCGGCGCTGGGTTTGCAGTGCTTTGGTTGCCAGATTTAGCCGTACTCGCATAATTTTCTAAACGCGCCTCACAAATGTTTTCCCGCGATAACTGCTTAGCCGCGATTCAGGGTCCAGCCTACCAGGCCTTCCAGTTCGCGATCGGCCAGCGGCCGCACATCGTCGTTCAAGCGGCCCGCGGAATTCGCGGAATTCAGCAAGGAACTGACGTGGCACTGAAATTCCTGTTCGAATGGCGGAATAAATTCGGGCAGCCGCGGTCCGAGACCGGTCAGGTTCACAGCCTGTACGCCTTCGCGCCAGGTGTCCTGATAAAAAGCGGCCACGGGATAAATTTCTTCGAGCAGCATTTGCGGCGTCAGGTCGTCGCCCTGCGCGGGCAACTCGGTGCAGCGGTAGCCGCAGAGCACGCCTTCGCGCACGATGGCGGTGGTCAAAGAATTTCCGGAGACGCGCGCGAGCAGTGTAGGGCGTTTGTCGTCGAGCAAGGTGATGGCCGCCAGCGAAGAACTCAACACCACGCCGGGACGCAGTCCCGCGGCTTCCGCCAACGCTTCGTACTCGCGAATAATGCGCAAGCGCGCGAGCGCGGTAACGATGTCCACGCCGTCTTCGCGGGGCGACTGGCGCATGAACGAGATGAGCGTCTCGTCGACTTCAAACGGCACGCTCTTTTTCAGCTTCCAGCGCAGCATGGGTTCGGCTTCGCTGGTAGAGCGCGGAAATTCGTCGAAGTGCTGGACGAACACGCGGATGACCGGATCGGGAAGAATCAGCGCGACGTCCTCGTCTTTGGCTTTGAGTCGCGCGAACGCGTTTCCGACCGCGAGTTTGATGGCCGCGGGATTGCCGATATTCGATTCCACCGCCGACGGCACGATAGTGCGCGGAGGGAGAGCTTCCACGGCGTAGCCATCGAGCGCGCCGGTTCTGCCGAAGCGAGCCGCGGCGACGCGTTCCGGAGTAACTTCCAGAGCCAGCGGCGGATGCGGGGTAGCGTCCAACCAGCGGGTCACGCGGCGCACCAGTTCACTCTTGTAGATGCCCTGGCGAAATGCAGCGGTGCTATTCAACGAACGTCACCTTGTTAATTTCTTTCACGCTGGTGATGCCCGCGCGAATTTTGGCGAGGCCACTTTCTCGCAAAGTGATCATGCCCTCGTCGCGAGCGATGCGCTTGATTTCCGAAGTGGGCCGCCGATCCACAATCATTTCACGAATGCGGTCGGTGAGGTCCAAGAGTTCGCAGATGGCGGTGCGCCCGTGGTAACCGGTACCGGAGCACTCCAGGCAGCCGGCGCCTTCCATGAGTTGCACTCCGCCCCAAGCCGTGGGATCGAGGCCGGCTTCTTTTAGTTCCGTGGCGGTGTAATTCTTTGGGCGGCGGCAATTCATGCAGATGATACGCACGAGGCGCTGGGCCATGATGCAGTTCAGCGCAGAAACGAAGTTGTAGGGCTCGACGCCCATGTTGATGAAGCGGCCGATTACGTCGGTGACGTTATTGGCGTGCACGGTGGTAAAGACCAGGTGGCCGGTGAGCGCGGACTGAATGGCGATCTGCGCGGTTTCCTGGTCACGAATTTCGCCGACCATGATCTTGTCCGGGTCGTGGCGCAGGATGGAGCGCAAGCCACGCGCGAATGTCAGACCTTTTTTCTCGTTGACGGGGATCTGGGTGATGCCCTTGAGCTGGTACTCGACGGGATCTTCGATGGTGATGATCTTGTCTTCGTCGGACTTGATTTCGTTGATTGCGGCGTACAGCGTGGTGGTCTTACCGGAACCGGTGGGGCCAGTGACCAGCACCATGCCGTAGGGCTCTCGAATATAGCGGCGGAAGCGGCGCATTTCATCGCCCGAGAAACCGACCACATCGAGACTGAGGCTCTGGAATTTTTCCGAAAGCGTTTCCTTGTCGAGCACGCGGAGCACGGCATCTTCGCCGTGACTGGCGGGCATGATGGAGACGCGCAGGTCGATGAAGCGGCCTTTGTATTTCACGCGGAAGCGGCCGTCTTGAGGAACACGGCGCTCGGCGATGTCCAGATCGCTCAACACCTTGATGCGCGAAATCACGGTGGAGTGCCACTCCTTGGCGATCGGCTGCATGGCGTGTTGCAGCACACCATCGATGCGGTATTTCACGGCGACTTCGGAGTCGCGCGCTTCGATGTGGATGTCACTGGCGCGGCGCTCGAGGGCCGTGAAGATGACCGTTTCGACGAGGCGCACAACGGGACTGACGGCGCTATCGCGGGTAAGGCGATCGCCGGAGATGGTCTCGTCACTCTCGACGTCGTCTTTCGAAACCTGCATGGTGAAGGCTTCGGTGGCTTGTTCGAGAACGCGCTGGGACTGTTCGGTGCGTTTGAGCAGGTCGCCGATCTGGTGGGCGGTGGCGACTTTGATGGAAAGTTTTTTGCCGAGCAGCAGTGGGAGTTCATCGCTGAGCAGCACCTGACTGGGATCGGCCACGGCGATGGACAAGACGTTATTGTGCACTTCCAGCGGCACGAAGTTGTAGCGGAACATCAGGTCGGCGGGAATGGTGCGGAATAGTTCGGGATCGATGCGCTGTTCGCGCAGATCGATGAAGGGGCAACGGTAGCGCTGTGCGAGTTTCGCCGCGTGATCGCGTTCGTGCTGTTCGTCGCCGCCGCCCGCTGCGGCTGTAATGTTGGTGTAATCGGTGGTGGCCATGTTATCGAGCGCCGCCCGTCGCTGAGAACGAGAATATAGGCAAGTAAAGGGAAATGAGGATGAATGCGACCAAAATGCCCATGAAGATAAGAATGACCGGCTCGATGATGGCCACCAGGGCGCCTAGGCGCAGACTGACTTCTTCCTCGTAAAATTCCGCGATGCTGGTGAGCATGGGGCCGAGCGCGCCGGAGCTCTCGCCAACTTCAATCATGTCCAGCGCCAGTTCGGGCATGACGCGCGTGGAGGCCAGGGCGCCGTGCAGCGTTTCGCCTTCGCGGACGCTTTGCGTCGAGCGCAGAACCGTGGCGCGCACCAATTTGCTGCTCAGTGAATCCGAAGCAGTCTGCAACGCGGTGACCAGGGTGGTGCCGCCGGTGAGGAGCGTGGCGAGCGTGCGGGAAAATTGCGCTACCTGGAATTTCAGCAGAGTGTCGCCGATGATCGGCAGCTTAAATTTGAAGCGGTCGAACGCCGCGCCGCCTTCGTCAGTGCGGGACCACAGAAAGACGCCGAGGGCCGCGACAAAGATGGCGGCGATAATGCCGAGCACCGCGAAGCGATAGTCCACCGTGAGGGCCATGAGCAGCTTGGTGGACGCCGGCAATTCCACGCCCAAATCTTTATAGAGGACCGCGAATTTGGGCACCACGTTGGTGATCAAGTAGGTGACGATGATAGTGGCGACCACGATTAACAGGATGGGGTACACCAGCGTGGCCATGATTTTCTTTTTTACGCCGGTGCTTACCTTTTGATACGCAATGTAATAGTCGAGGACGCCGGAAAGGTTGCCGCTCTTTTCGCCCGCAAGAATGGCCGTGGAGTAAACCTTGGAAAACACTCCCGCTTCGTCGATTGCTTCCGATAGAGATTTGCCTTCACGGACGCGGTCGCGAATTTGGGTGATGACCGGGCGCAATTTTGGCGTCGTAGCGCGCGTAGCCAGCAGGTCCAAGGCGCGGAGAATGGGGATGCCGGCTTTGATCAGGGTGTTGAATTGTTGGTTGAGAATCAGGAAATCGGAGCCGCCGATTTGGCGCTGGGTTTTGCGCGTAAAGAGGCCGGCGATGCTTCCGCGCGACTGCACGGAGTAGACGTAC
>DATCOK010000141.1:0-6353 GCA_036564765.1 Candidatus Acidiferrum sp.
TTCCACCGGCAGTGGCGCGCGCAGGGATAACCTCCGCCACTCTGGTGGAGGCTGTTCACTCTCGCGATTCCAGACCAAGCCACGAAAATCGATCTCTTTACCGCCGGTGCGCCCGTCCCCCAGCGAGCTATCCAGCCATATGCCGATGCGATCCGCCGCCGCGGCGTTCGCAAGTGTCCGTAAGGTCTTGCGTAACAACTCCTCGCGGCTCAGGCCTTCACCCGCCGCCCGCGCAACTTCCGTAAGCGTCGGAGTCTCCGATTTCTTGGCCCACACTCTCATCTAGCGATCACCACGCGCGCCTCTCGACTCGTTATTCGAGCAAGCCGTCCCGTCTTAGGGGCGCGTTCCTGCTCTGCTGCTTGCACCGACAGGCCCAACTGACAAATTTTGTGAGTCCAGGAAAATCAAGGAGTTATGCGAGGGAGCGAGGGTGAGCGAAGAGTCTACGTCCCATGTCGAAACGGACTTACGTACGATTCCCAGAATGGTTATGCAGGTATGATGCGGCTATCCTTCTGCGAATCTTTCAACAATCAATAGGCATCACAGTCTTGGACCCTTGATGCCTACCGCTTTGGCACAATCGACGAAACCGTCGCACCGAACGAAAAAAACCGGCCATAGCTTCCTTCAAAGAGAATTCGATCACTCCGAGGTTCTGCGCATCGCCGGGTTGGTGGCTATCGTAGCCATCGTCGCACTGATTCTCGCTGGTCTGTTCTCGCCGGGATTGCGCTATTCCCTCTCCTCCTCTCCGGAAGTCGCCGTCGACTCTCCGGCTTTCTTGCAGGAACTGGAGCCGCTGGTGAGCGGCAAAATTACGCGGAACAACCGGATTGAAGTGATCGAGAACGGCGAAAATTTTTATCGAGCGGAACTGGACGCTATGCGTCATGCGCAGCACAGCATCAACATCGAAGCGTACATTTTTCATAAAGGCCAGGTCACCGCGGAAGTCCTCGCGGTGCTCGCCGACCGCGCCCGCTCGGGGGTGCAGGTCAACATGGTGTTGGACGCACTGGGAAGCCTGTCCACCCACAAACGGTATTTCAAACCTCTGAAGGAGGCTGGCGGACGCGTGGAGTGGTATCACCGCCTGCGTCTGCACAACTGGTTCATCGCCAACAATCGCACCCATCGGGAGATTACCGTGGTGGACGGCTCCTTGGCGTTCGTCGGTGGAGCGGGTTACGCCGATTGGTGGCGGGATCCGCTCAAAGGCGAACCCAGCTGGCGCGACACCATGTTCCGCGTGCAAGGTGATGCTGTCCGGTACAAGGTGCGTTTGTCGAAAATTGGCTGGAGGCTTCCGGCCAGATTCTGATCGGGCCCGACTACTTCCCGACGCTGGCCAGCGATCCGGGCGCGGCTACCGCGCTGGTCATCACCAGTTCGCCCTCCTCATCCGTGGGTTCCACACGCGCTCGCGTGCTGTTTCAGACGCTGATCGCCGCCGCGCAAAAATCAATCTACATCACCACCCCGTATTTTCTTCCGGATAAAAGCATGCGCGCCGAATTGGTGCGCGCAAAAAAACGCGGCGTGGACATCCGCGTTATCGTGCCCGGAAAACACAGCGACCATTCGCTTACGCGCAGTTCCGGACGCAAGGCCTACGGAGATTTGCTGAAAGTGGGTGCGGACATCTACGAATACGAGGCGTCGATGATTCACGCCAAGATCACCATTGTTGACGGCCTGTGGAGCGTGGTGGGCTCGACGAACCTGGATAACCGTTCTTTTGGCATCAACGATGAAATCAATCTGGCGGCGCGCAACCCGATGGTTGCCGCACGGCTCACTCAGGATTTTCAGAACGATATTTCCAAATCCAAGCAGGTGAGCTTCGCGGAATGGCAGAAGCGCCCGTTTTCCGAACGTTTGCTCGAATGGCTTGGCTGGATTGTCGAACGGCAGCAATGACCAGCCGCTTGCGCATCGCAACGTACAACATTCATAAGTGCCGCGGCCTCGACCGCCGCACCAGCCCCGAGCGCATCGCCGACGTGATCGCGGAATTGGATGCCGACGTTGTCACTCTGCAGGAAATTCTTGACGTGCAAAATGGCCAGCCCAGGTTCGATCAAGCTCGCCGAATCATGGCGCGGCTTAAGGACTATCACTCCTGTTTTGGGGAAAACCGGGTGTTACACGGAGGTGCGTACGGCAACATGACCTTGAGCCGCTTTCCGATTGAAGTTTGCCAGAATTACGACCTGACCTGGCGCCGCCGCGAACGCCGCGGATGCTTGCGCACCGATATACTTCTACGCGAAGGCGAGGTGCTACACATCTTTAATGTGCATCTCGGCACCAGCTTTACCGAACGGCGCCATCAGGCCAGAAAGCTTCTTAGCGAGAACGTTTTGAAGAGCAGAGATTGGAGCGGGCCGCGGGTGGTGGTTGGAGACTTCAACGAGTGGACTCGCGGGTTGGCCACTTCGCTGATGAGTGCAGCTTTTGAAGTTGTCAACCCGCGCACGCTACTCAAACGTGCCGGCACCTATCCCGGCGTTTTGCCGTTTCTCCACCTCGACCATTTCTATTACGACAAGCATTTGGCCCTGAAACATTTCCGCCTGCATCGCAACCGCAAGACCTTGGTCGCTTCCGACCACTTGCCGTTATCCGCCGATTTCGAGCTAAAGCGTGCAAACTGAAAGTTCAGTACCGAGATGGCATGAAGTCTCTTCGCGTGATGCTAGGCCAGCGGCCTGCTGCCAAAACATTAAATCGGGATGAGGCGAGCGTTCAAGAACCTGGGGTTGTTTTGTGGATCTCGGCACGTTTAGCTAGTCTTCGTCGTGCTTCATATTGTATTGCTTGAGCTTGCGATAGAGCGTGGTTTTGCCAATGCCTAGCATGCGCGCAGCCGCCAGTTTGTCTCCCGAGGTTTCCCGCAACGTTTTGAGAATCGCCCGGCGTTCCAGTTCATCAAGTGGAAGAATTTCGTTGCGATCCGGCACCCGCTCGCTGGTGGAGTAGTGCAGGTTGCTGGGCAGGTCGGCAACCTCCACCACCGGCGAAGAGCCCAGCGCCACGGCGCGCTCGATGGCATTTTCCAGTTCACGCACGTTGCCCGGCCAGTCGTAGGAAATCAAGCGTCGCATGGCGTCATCGGAAATCGTCCGCGTGGCGCCGTGCATCCCAGAAAATTTTTCGAGAAAAGAGGTGACCAGCAAGGGAATATCGCTTTTGCGGTCGCGCAGCGACGGCAGTTTCAGCTGCACCACATTCAACCGGAAGTACAAATCCTGGCGAAAGGTCCCGCTGCGGATGGCTGATTCGAGATCGCGATTGGTAGCGGCAATAATGCGCACGTTGATGCGTCGCCGCTCGGTAGAGCCTACCGGCTTTACTTCGCGCTCCTGCAGCGCGCGCAGCAGCTTGGCCTGCAAATCCACCGGCATATCGCCGATTTCGTCCAGAAACAGCGTGCCGCCGTGGGCCGCTTCGAGCAAACCTTGCTTGGCTTGAATCGCCCCGGTGAACGCGCCTTTTACATAGCCGAATAGTTCCGACTCGATCAGCGTGGGCACCAGGGAAGAACAATCTACTGGCGCAAAGGTGCGATCCCTTCGCGGCCCGGAAAAATGTATGCTGCGCGCCACCATCTCTTTGCCGGTGCCGCTCTCGCCCAGAATGAGAACCGGGTACTCATGCTGGCTGACCTTCTCGATCATTTTATAAATGCGCTGCATGCGCGTGGAGACGCCCACGAGCCCGCCGAATCCCGGCTTGGTGCGTAGTTGCTCGCGCAGTAGGCGATTCTCCTGCTGCAACTCCACGGCGCTGGCCACACGCTCGAGTCGCGAGCGCAACTCTTCCACGCGAAACGGTTTGGTCACGTAATCCACGGCGCCGAGGCGCGTCGCGGTCACCGCCGAATCGATCGTGCCGTACTGCGTCAGTACGATCACCGCTACTTCCTGGTGCTTGTCGTGAATCTCCTGGAGCAGATCGAGCCCACTCGACTGCGGCAGTTTTAAATCGGTAATCACGATATCCGCCGCGGAGTTCTCAAGAACGTGAAGTGCTTCTTCCGCGCTGGCCACCGCGGTCACTTTCATGCCGCTCTGGGTAGCCACATCCTCGCAAAGCTGCCGCACGAACTGCTCGTCGTCCACCACCAGCAGGTTCATCGGTGACGATTCCGGACGAGCGGCGAACTCCCTCCCACGGGCGCCAACATGGTCTTTCCAGCCATACCAACCCCTCTTGCACGCCTCGTACCGTTTCAGGAAAGCGTTCCGATATTCATAACTCGATACATTATCTATACTATTATCTTTGGTACAGGGTCAATTCGGGAATTCACGTGGCCGGAAGCTCCAAAACGGTGCAGTTTGCAGTGCCCTTCCGAACAAAAAAAAGGCCTTCCTGGTTTCCCAGAAAGGCCCCCTACTATAAGTTGTGTCTTGGCCGCCGGTCTGCGCTGGCGGGTTAGTTTAGTACGTGGCGCCTTCCGGTACGAACATGAAGTCCACGCGGCGGTTCTCCTTTTCCGCGCCTTTCTCGTCCGAAGCGGTACCGGGGCGGGTGCTGATACGCGAGGCATCAATGCCCTTTTCTCCGAGGTACTTCTTCGCCAGATCGGACCGCGTATCGGCCAGTTTCGCCGCGCGCGGTTCATGCTTGTCCGCATAGCCGGTAATCACCAGCTTAGCGTTCGGGTCATTCTTCAGGCGCAGCGCCACGTCGTCGAGCACACGCTTGCAGACGTTGTCCACTCGCGAACTACCCGGCTTGCCGTAGTTGCAATCGCCCACCTTGGTCGCTTGCGGCGGCGGCGGCGGTTGCTGCACATCTACGTTGGTCGAAGCATCGGCCGTTCCACCCTTGCCGTCGCTGACCGAGCACTTCACGGTGTAGCTGCCGGCCTGCAAGCCAGTGGAGTCAAACTCCACCTTGGCGCCCGTGCCGGTAATCTGGCCTCCGCTGGCGCTGTAGCTGTAGGTCAAAGGATCGTTGTCCGGATCGCTGGCCGTCGAGGTAATACCCGTGCGTTCGCCGGCTTGGATCGGGGTGTGGTCCGCCGCGCAAGAAATGGTAGGCGGCCGGTTCGGTTTCGGTTCAACCTTGATGTCTGCGGAGCAAGTCGCGGAACCGCCTCGGCCGTCATCGACCTTGGCGTTTACCGTGTACGGGCCCTCATTCACGCCGTTCGAACTCCAGCGTCCGTCGGGTCCTGTGCCTTCCACGGTTCCGCCCGTGGCGGTATAACTGTAGGTCAGATTGTCATTGTCGGGGTCGCTGGCAGTAACGTGAATAGCCACGCTATCACCCGAACCGGAATAAACACTCGTGGGATTGGCCGCGCAGGACGCTACCGGGTTTTGATTTGGCGGAGGCGGAGGATTGGGAATTCCGAAGCGGAAAACTACGCCAGTCGCCGCGCGGAAATTATTTTGACGCGCATTCGCACCCAGTGCCGGTCCTGAAAAATTCGTCATGAGGTAGTCCAATTGTGCGAACCGCCAAGCGAGGTTCTTCCACAACACAATGTCCACACCGCCGCCGGCCGCCAGCGCAAAAGTATACTGCGTGCGGTCCCCGGTAATTTGCGAGCCGCCGTGTGCGGCCCCCACCATAAACTCCCCAAACGGCACGAAGCGGTCAAACTTGCGCAGGTTCAACCGTGGACCGAAAAGAAACGTGGTCAGACCGCCCTGGATGTTACCGTTCTCGCCCGTTAGCGGAAACAAATTGCGACTGAAATTGGTTCCACCCACTTCCGCGTTCAAGCCCAACCACCGAGAGGCATTGAACGTAAACGATCCAGTTCCCCCGTGATTATTGAAGTGCTCGAAAGGGTCGCCCGGCATGAAATTAATATACTGATACATCAGCGCGATTTCGTACCGCGGTACCAGTCGTCCCGGCTCCTCTTCCACCACGCGCTCTGCCGCCGGAAAAGGCGTCGCCCGCGGCATAGCCGGCATGGCAAAGAAATCCGGAGCGGGCGCGACGTTCACTGTCTCGTTCGAGTCCGACGTGGTTGTTTCGTCTGCGTCGTTGTTCCGGTGTTGCGCAAAACCTGGCAGCGCTAGTAGCGCGCTCATCACTGCGACCACACCCCACTTGTACATCAGTTCCTCCGTAATTTCGCTCTCTGCTTCTAATGCGATGATTTAAGATGCCGGGTACAACTTCAGCCTGTTGGTATTTGTGCAACTTGTATAACACCTAAGTAAATTCCAAGAATTGCCACAAGGTTTGCCGACGATTCATCGCGAGCGACCCCTGAATCTTCCCCAAGGCCCGACGAAACTCGTTGAATAACGGAATAATCGTAGACTAGTACTCCCTGGACCGCAAGCCTATTGCGGTCAACGCCCCCCCCGTATCCC
>DATCOK010000142.1:0-7288 GCA_036564765.1 Candidatus Acidiferrum sp.
GCGACACTTACAAAGTTTCCGGCGGGCTGCACGGCGTGGGCGTTTCGGTGGTGAACGCGCTGGCCGATTGGCTCGAACTGGAAATTTCCCGCGACGGCGCGGTCTGGGAACAGACCTACGAAAAAGGCAAGCCCACTTCCAAGTTGAAACAGACCGGAAAAACACGCAAAACTGGCACAAAAGTCACATTTCACCCCGATCCTTCCATCTTCGATAAATCCGTCTACAGCTTTGACACCTTGTCGCAGCGCTTGCGCGAACTGGCCTTTCTCAACAAGGGATTGAAAATCACGCTCGCGGACGAGCGCAATGAGAAAACCGCGGAGTTTCGCTTTACCGGCGGCATCGCCGAGTTCGTGAAGCACCTGAACCGCGGAAAAGCCACGCTGCACGATTCGCCCATCTATATAGAAGGCAAGCGCGGCAACGTCGAAATCGAAATCGCGCTGCAATACAACGACACCTACAGCGAAAACGTCTTTGCCTTCGCCAACACTATCAACACCGTCGATGGCGGCACCCATCTCTCCGGCTTCCGTTCTTCGCTGACGCGCTCCATCAACAACTTTGCGTCTTCGGCAGGCATGCTCAAGGAGCAGAAAGACGAAGTCACCATCAACGGTGACGACGTGCGCGAAGGCCTCGTGGCAGTGATCAGCGTGCGCCTGCCGCAGCCGCAATTCGAAGGGCAGACCAAGGGCAAGCTCAACAGCGACATCAAGGGCGACGTCGAACAACTGGTCAACGAAAAGCTCGGCGACTGGTTCGAAAAACACTCCACCGTGGCGCGGCGCATCGTCGGCAAGTGCATCGAAGCGGCCCGCGCGAGAGAAGCGGCCCGCAAGGCCCGCGAACTGACCCGTCGCAAATCGGCCATGGATTCGAGCGGCTTGCCCGGCAAACTTGCGGATTGCCAGGAGCGCGATCCGGCGCGTTGCGAACTGTTCGTCGTTGAGGGCGAATCGGCGGGCGGGTCCGCGAAAATGGGCCGCGACCGCAAATACCAGGCCATCCTGCCGCTCAAGGGCAAAATCCTCAACGTCGAAAAAGCACGCTACGACAAGATGCTCGGCCACGAAGAAATTCGCGCCATCATCACCGCGCTGGGCACCGGCATCGGCAAAGACGATTTCGACGCCAGCAAGCTGCGCTATCACAAGGTTATTCTGATGACCGACGCGGACGTGGACGGCAGCCACATCCGCACCCTGCTGCTCACTTTTTTCTTCCGCCACATGAAGGAGCTCATCGAGCGCGGGCACATCTACATCGCGCAGCCGCCGCTGTATCGCGTGAAGCGCGGCAAGACGGAACGCTACATTCGCGACGAGCGCGAATTCGCCCACGAATTGATGAAGCGCGCCACCGAAGACCACGTGGTGAAGGCCAAGGAAGGCGTAAATCTCGAAGGCGCGGCGCTGACCACCTTCCTCTTGAACGTGCAGGAGTATCAGGCCGCCAGCGCCAAGCTCGGCCGCCGCTTGCGCGAACCCGGACTGGTCGACCTGCTCTCCGAGAGCAAACTCGAAAAGAAAACTGACTTCGAGGACAAAAAAGCGCTCGAAAAACTGTTGAAGGAAATCGAGAAAACCAAGTTGAAGCTGGAAGGTAAAGTAGCCTTCGACGAAGAGCACAGCTTGTACGAAATTCAATTTGGCCCGCCGCACAGCCAGAAAATCAACTGGGCAGTGGCTTCCACGGCGGAGTACAAGCGCCTGCGCGGCCTCGCCAAGCAGATCGAAGAGTTCAATCATCCGCCGTTCACCATCGCCCGCAACGGCGACAAAGTGAACAAGGCCAACGCCCGCGATGTCCTCGATTACGTAGTGGAAGACGCCAAGAAAGACTTCACTATCACCCGTTTCAAAGGCTTGGGGGAAATGAACGCCGAGCAGCTGTGGGACACCACCATGAATTCGGACACGCGCACGCTGCTGCAGGTGAAACTCGAAGACGCGGTGGCCGCCGAGGATATTTTCACCACGTTGATGGGCGAAAATGTGGAAGCCCGGCGCAAATTCATCGAAGAAAACGCGCTCGAAGTCGTGAACCTGGATATTTAATTTCGCGATGCTTTATCAATTGGGATGGAGCACCTTGCCCGGACTGCGTGGATTGGCCTGTAGCGATTTTCGTGCCACGCCGACAGATTCTCCGGATAACCAGCGTGGAGTCGCAGTCGATTTTGCAACGGAACAGCAGCGCGACGAGTTCTTAAAGCACCTGGAAGGTTATTTCGCAGCGAAACGTTTTACCAACGCCGCGGACGCCTTCGACACCGTCAAGGCGTTCATTCTGGAACGGGCGGGAACGCAATAGTTTCACTTGGGGCTCGCGAACTCGCGAGGGCTAAAAAAGTAAATCAGCGAAGCTGAGGGCAAATGGCGGACGAGAAGAACACTTCAATACTGCTTCCCATCGATATTGAAACGGAAATGCGCAAGTCGTATCTGGACTATGCCATGAGCGTGATTATCGCCCGCGCGCTTCCCGACGTGCGCGACGGCCTAAAGCCGGTGCAGCGCCGCATCCTGGTGGCCATGAACGACTTGGGTCTGGCCTCCAATCGCGGCTACCGCAAGTGCGCGAAAATCTGCGGCGACACTTCCGGCAACTATCATCCCCACGGCGAAGCGGTGATTTATCCCGCGCTGGTGCGCCTCGCGCAGGATTTCAACATGCGCTACCCGCTGATCGACGGCCAGGGAAATTTCGGCTCCGTCGACGGCGATCCCCCGGCGGCCATGCGTTACACCGAAGCGCGGCTCGCCAAAATTTCCGAAGACATTCTCGCCGACCTCGAAAAAGAAACCGTCGACTTCGTTCCCAACTTCGATCAAACCCGCGAAGAGCCCTTTGTTCTGCCGTCGCGCATCCCGAACCTGCTCGTCAACGGCGCCAGCGGCATCGCCGTAGGCATGGCCACGAATATTCCCCCGCACAACCTGCGCGAAATCGTGGAAGCGGCTATTTTACTGCTCGACAAACCGGACACCCCGCTCAAAGAAATCATGAAGATTGTGCCCGGGCCGGACTTTCCGACCGGCGCGTACATCGCCGGACGCGACGGCATCGAAGCCGCCTACCGCACCGGGCGCGGCAGCTTCATCATGCGCGCCAAGGCGGCCATCGAAGAAGCCGCCAAGGACCGCGAAAATATCGTCATCACCGAAATCCCTTATCAGGTCAACAAATCGCGCCTCATCGAGCGCATCGCCGAGCTGGTGCAGAGCAAAAAAATCGAAGGCATCTCCGACGTGCGCGACGAATCTTCCCGCGAAGGCATGCGCATCGTCATCGAGCTGAAGCGCGGCGAAGAGTCCCAGCTGATCCTCAACAATCTTTTCAAGTTCACCCAGATGCAGGAATCCTTCGGCATGATCCTGCTGGCCATCGTCGCGGGACAGCCGCGCGAACTCGGCCTCATCCCGCTCATCAAGCTGTTCCTCGAGCATCGTGTCGACGTAGTTCGCCGCCGCACCATCTTCGAATTGCGCAAGGCTCGCGAGCGCGAGCACATTTTGGTCGGCTACCAGATCGCCCTCGATCATCTCGACGATGTGATCCGCATCATTCGCGGATCCAGCAGCCGCGCCGAAGCCAAGGAAAATTTACTCAAGTACTTCACCGAAGAAGACGTCACCATCACCGAAAACGGCAAGTCGCGCAAACTCTCCGGCGTCAAGCTCGATGGCCGCAAATACAAGCTGGGCTCCATCGAAGCCGAAGTCGGCGCGCGCAACGCCACCCAGGGCCTCACGCCCATCCAGGTCGATGCCATCCTCGAGTTGCAATTGCACCGCCTCACGCAATTGTCGGTGGACGAAATCATCAAGGAGTTGAAGTCCATCCGCGAGCTGATCGCCGAGCTGGAAGAAATTCTCTCCAGCGAAAAAAAACTCAAGCAGGTCATCACCGCCGAGCTGCGCGAAGTGCACAAAGCCTATGGCGACGACCGCCGCACCCAGATCGTCGACAAGGTCGACGAGATCAAGCTCGAAGATCTGATTGCCGATACCGACATGCTCATCACCGTGAGCCATGCCGGCTACATCAAGCGCACCTCCACCGACACTTACCGCCACCAGGGTCGCGGCGGCAAGGGGCGCATCGGCGCGCGCACCAAGGAAGAGGACTTCGTCGAGCATCTCTTCATCGCCTCGGCGCACAGTTACATTTTGATTTTCACGTCGAAGGGCCGCGTCTATTGGCTGAAAGTGTACGAACTGCCGGAAGCCGCAGCCGCCACGCGCGGCAAAGCCATCGCCAGCCTGGTGAAATTCCAGGAAGACGAAAAACTCACCGCCCTGGTGGCCGCGCGCAACCTCGAAGAAGTGGGCCGCTACGTGTTCATGGCCACCAAAAACGGCACCGTCAAGAAATCCACGCTCACGGAATTTTCCAATCCTCGTTCCAGCGGCATCATCGCCATCAATCTCGACGGCACCGATGAACTGATCGGCGCGAAATTGACCGATGGCAAGCAGATGATTTTCCTCGCCAGCCACGAAGGCCAGGCCATTCTCTTCCGCGAGACGGAAGTGCGCCCCATGGGCCGCGCGGCCGGCGGCGTGAACGGCATGGACCTCGACAAAGACGATTACGTGGTGAGCATGGACGCGGTGCAGCCGGACTTCACCATCATCGAGAAGGAACACCAGCAGACCACTCAGAATCTCGAGGAGCTCGAGAACGAGCACATCAAGGATTCGTTGATGACCCTGATGCTCACTGTCGCCGAGAAAGGTTTCGGCAAGCGCACCCCGCTCGCCGAATACCGCATCACTTCGCGCGGCGGCAAAGGCGTCGTCAACATGAAGACCACCGACCGCAATGGCTACGTGGTCGCCACCCTGCAGGTGACTGAAGAGTCTGACGTGATGATCATTACCCACAACGGTAAAGTTATCCGCGTGCACGCCAGCGAAATTCGTGAAGCAGGCCGCTCCACGCAAGGCGTCCGCCTGCTGCGCCTCGATGCCGACGACTCCGTAGCCGCCGCAGCCGTCCTCCAGGAAGAATCCGAAGACGAGAAAAAATAATCACTGGGAGGTTTACTTTTCAGGAGGCGAGGACTTCAGTTCCCGCGCAGCCGCGCAGGGAAAAAGGACCTTCAGGCGCGGAAGAAAGCTTCTCGATTGCTTGCCAGCCTGAAAACTCGAAAGCCCTATACAAAAAATTCTCGCGTAGGGCTCTCGTAATCAACAAATGTTTCTTCGCGCGTGAAACGCCGCGCCGAACTACTGCAACGCGTCCATCAACCGCGTAATCGTGCGGTTCAAATCCTTATCCGACCGCCGCAACTCTTCAATCTTATTAATCGAGTGCAGCACGGTGGTGTGATGCTTCCCGCCAAACTGCCGCCCAATCTCCGGCAGCGACGCGGTAGTGAGCTGCTTGACGATATACATCGCCACCTGCCGCGGGAACGCAATCGCCCGCGTGTTGCTCCGCACCTTCAAATCCTGCTCGCGCAAATTAAAGTGTTCGCTCACGCGCTTCTGGATCAGGTCGATGGTGACGCGCTTTTCCTGCGAAGCAATAATATTGCGCAAAACCTGCTGCGCGGTGGACAGCGAAACGGTTACGCCGGTCAGCGACGCGTACGCCATCAGCCGCGTCAGCGCGCCTTCCAGCTCGCGCACGTTGGACTTGATGGCCCGCGCGATATATTCCGCCACATCATCCGGCAGCGAGAAGCGGTCGTTATCCGCTTTTTTCTGCAGAATGGCGATCTTGGTTTCCAGGTCGGGTGGCTGAATATCCGCGATCAAACCCCATTCGAATCGCGAGCGCAGGCGTTCCTCGATGGAATTGATGTCTTTCGGCAGGCAATCCGACGAAATCACGATTTGCTTCTGCTGTTCGTAAAGCGCGTTGAAGGTATGAAAGAATTCTTCCTGCGTCCGTTCTTTCCCGGCGATAAATTGAATATCATCCACGAGTAAAACGTCCACGGTATGGAAACGGTCTCGAAAACTGATCATGCGATCGAAACGGATGGAGTTGATCACTTCGATGGTGAACTTCTCCGCGCTCACGTAACTGAGCCGCATCGCCGGATTGCGCTTCTTGATGGTGTGCCCGATGGCGTGCATCAAGTGGGTCTTGCCCATGCCCACGCCGCCGTACAGAAACAGCGGGTTGTACGCCTTGGAGGGCTGCTCGGCGACCGCCCGCGAAGCAGCGTGCGCGAACTCGTTCGATTTGCCGACCACGAAGCTGTCGAAGGTGTAGCGCGGGTTCAGCTGATGATCGCTCGATTCGAAATCGAGCTTCGATTGCTTCACGCTGGCCACCGCAAGAGCGGCCTGCGCCACCGGCTCGTCGTCGTTGCAGAGATATTGGATTTTGGTATTGGGCGCGCCGATTTCGTGAAAAACCGCTTTCACGATTTCGCCATAGGTGCGCGTCAGCACTTGGCGAAACACCGTGCTGGGAATCTGCACGAAGAGCGTCTCGCCTTCCGCGCGGTTCAGCCGCGTGGGTTGAAACCAGGTATTAAAAGTATTGATGCTGACCCGGGGCTTCACGTGGTCCAAAAATTTTTCCCAGGAATTCGCTGAAATGGTCATCGCGGAGAATGGACGGCCTACGCTATTTCCACAGGTGTGAAAAAGCTGTGGAAAGCAGGCCTCAACTCATCTTTCTTAAGTCTTCGGAATCTTGCCCGCGGCGGCCCCAGAAATTCGCCCCTGCATCCGTCCGCGTCCTCTTGGGAAATTGCCGGCCCTCGAACCGCCGGGAAGTGACAGCGCGGGATTGTCGCCCATTCCCACGAAGGGGGCAAGAGAAAAGTGCTCGCGCTGGATGCGCGGCGTTCACAGGGTCTGCACAGGATTTCCACAACCAATATTTTGAACGAAAGAGAAGGGTTTTGCGAATTTCGTTGGCATTTACCGCGAAATTTATCTCGTGAACTCCTCTTGGACGTGAATCGCGCTGGAATCGTCCTGTGAAAAAGTGCCGTTCAAAAATATTTATTTTTACCCGCCCAAGCGGAGCGGAAAGTCGCCCGGATTGGGAGATGAAATTGTAGATAGGAATCTACGGCGTCGGAGGAACGGGGCTCGTCTATTACCAAATCCACTACCCGCCTGCGGGCCGCAAGCACGAAAATCCATCGCTTGGTCGCCCGTTTCATGCCGAGGCCAGCTGCCCCGCAGATCGCCGGAGTCATTGTTGTGGCTGGAGTTTCAGGTCTGGCCGTTCAAACTCAAAGAGCCCCAGCGGATCGCTCCCGATGATCAGCCGGTCTTTCTCCACCACGATGGAGTTGGCATCCAGG
>DATCOK010000143.1:0-3653 GCA_036564765.1 Candidatus Acidiferrum sp.
GCGAAGGAGAAATCGAGCCATCGCCAGCGGTCGTGGATCTGTGCCTTGAATCTGTCGACGTTTTGAAGAAGACGCTACACAAGCAGTGGGCCGACGAAATGGAGATTCGCGCGGGAGTCGATTCCCTGCTGGGCCGCATCGCGGAATTTGCACCCCTGGATCCGGAAGAAGGCGAAATTGCGGCGGCGGATGGGCTTGGCGCGGTCGAACACGCGGACGAAACGTCGATTGAACAAAAGCAGCAAGCCAATGTGCAAGTCGCCGCGAAGGCGCCACAAGGACCGGCCGCAACCGTGAAATCGGTGCGTATTGCGCTCGAGCGGCTGGACCGCATGATGAACACCGTAGGCGAGCTGGTGATCAACCGCACGCGCATGGTCGGACGCGTAGCGGAATTGGAAAAACTGGTCGACACGCTGAGCTTTTCGAAAGAGCGCCTGCAAGGCAAGGTTTCCGAGTTTCAGGAAAAATACGAATACAACAAACTGTCGGCTAGCAACAAAGCGGGCGAATGGAACAACACTACTAAGACCACCCAGCGGCTCACCAGCGCTGCAGCCGGCGACACCTCGTTCTGGTCGGACTTCAGCGAACTGGAGATGGACCGCTACGACGACTTCAACATTTTGTCGCGGTCGATGGCGGAAATCTCCAACGACGTGAACGAGGTGCTGTCACAGCTGCAGGGATTCATCGGGCGTGTGGAAGGCGACATCGACGAATTCACCAAACTGGCGCACCACCTGCAGGATGAATTTACCGCGGCGCGCATGGTGCCGATTGGCACGCTCTATTCGCGATTGTCGCGCGCGGTGCGGGATGCGGCCAAGTCGTCCGACAAATACGTCGACCTGGATCTGGCGGGCAGCGAAACGGAATTGGACAACAGCATTATTCAGCAGATTTCCGATCCGCTGGTGCACCTGGTGCGCAATTCGGTGGCGCACGGCATCGAGTCGAGCGACGACCGCATTGCGGCGGGCAAGCCGCAAGCCGGAAAAGTCAGCCTGCGCGCCTATCACCGCGGAAACCACATTTACATTGAAGTGAAAGACGACGGACGCGGGATCGACTATCAACGCGTACGGCAAAGCGCGATCGAGCGGGGACTCGTTTCAGCAGAGACTGCGGACCGGCTGACCGAGCGTGACCTGCGCGAGATGCTGTTCCATCCGGGATTCTCCACTGCACCCGTGAAAACCGAGTTGGCGGGCCGCGGCGTGGGCCTAGATGTCGTGCGGGCCAATCTGAACAGCCTGAATGGCGAAATCGAAATTCAAAGCGCGGCCGGAACAGGCACGACGTTCACGCTGAAAGTTCCTTTGACACTGATTATTTCGCCAGCGTTGTTTGTGCGCTGCGGAGCAACGAGTTTCGCGTTGCCCCTGGCGGTAGTGGAAGAGATTCGGCGGCTGCGCTCGGATGAAATCGAAGACGTCGGCGGAAAGTTGCTCACCAAGGTGCGCGACGTGGTGACCGAGGTGGTGCGCCTCGATAGTTACCTGGGACTTGCGCCGCTCGAACCGATCAACGGCTATTTCCACATGGTGGTCGCGAATGCAGGAAACCGCCAGATTGGATTGGTTGTTGAAGAAGTCATCGGGAAAGACGAAATCGTTATCAAGAACCTTGGTGAATACCTGCGCCGCGTAAAGCTTTTCCCGGGAACGACCATCGCCCCGGACGGCAGTTTGATTTTGCTGCTGGATTTAAACCGCATGGTGGCTACGGAACCGACCGAGCGGCGGACACTGCAAGCTTCCGCAAGCGCGGCGCGCATCTTTGCGCCGGGTTCGGCAGCGGTGGCGCGCGGAACAATTCCTACCGAGGCCATCGATCGCGTCGTGCAGGAACGCTTGATCGTGGTGGCGGACGACTCCATCAGCGTGCGAAAGTTTGTCGGACGCATGCTGGAGAAAAATGGCTACGTGGTGAAACTGGCGGCGGACGGATTGGAAGCCGCGGAGCTGGTCACGCAACATGGGTGTCACCTGGTGATTACCGATCTCGAAATGCCGCGCATGACCGGTTACGAGTTGATGGTGCAGTTGCGCCAGAACAGTACCACGCGCCGTATTCCTGTGATGGTGGTGACTTCGCGAGCGGGCGCCAAGCATCGCGATCGCGCGATGAAAGAAGGCGCGGCAGCATTTTTGACCAAGCCGGTGCAGGAAGATCAACTGATTGCCGCAGTGGAACAACTGATGGGGAAGGAAATGGAACGCGTTCCCGTTCCGGTGTCTTAAACGAGCATGGCCGCCGAGACCCAAAAAGAGATTCGCGTGCTGATCGTGGACGACTCCGCGTTCATGCGCAAGGTTCTCGAATCGATATTGGTCACCAGCGAAAACGTGCGGGTAGTCGGCCACGCGAAAGACGGGCGCGAAGCAGTGCGCTTGGCGGACACGCTCAAACCGGACGTCATCACCATGGATATCAATATGCCGGTGATGGACGGGCTGCAAGCTACGGCGGAAATCATGAGTAACAGCCCGCGGCCGATCGTGATTGTCAGCTCGGAGTCGCGGCAGGGCGCGGCAAGCACGCTGCGCGCGCTGGAGCTGGGCGCGATTGAATTTGTCGCTAAGCCCTCCAATGGAATCGATCTAGACATGCAAAGCGTGCGCGAAGATTTGTTACGCAAGGTGCGGATGGCGGCCAAGGTCCGCGTGGTGCGCACTGCCTCGCGGCAGGTTTCAGAAATTAAGAACTCGGACGGATCCGCCATGACGCCGTTGCCGCCGCGCACTGCGAGTCGACCTGCCGCGGCTTCCAATTACGACCAACGATTCCCTGTCGTAGTGCTGGCCGCGTCAACCGGCGGTCCGGCAACGGTGATGCGTTTGGCGCCGGGATTTACGCGAGACTTTCCAGCGGCGGTGATTCTGGTGCAACACATGCCGGCGTCATTCACAACACAGTACGCGGCGCAGTTGGCGGAATTTACCGGAGCGCCGGTGAAAGAGGCGGAGAACAACGAAACACTGACGCCGGGAGTTTTCTACATTTGCCCAGGCGGGCAGCACCTGCGCGTGACGTCGTCAGGGCGGATTCAACTGGACGGAAGCAGCGGGCGCATTAACGGATACTTGCCAAACATCGACATCACCATGGAGAGTGTCGCCGCCTTCGCAGGGCCGCTGAGCATCGGCGCGGTTCTGACCGGGATGGGCAATGACGGCGCGGCGGGAGCGCTGGCGATCAAAGCGGCGGGCGGTATGGTCTTCGCGCAGGATGAAGCGACTTCCACAATTTTCGGCATGCCCAACGAGGCCATCAAGACCGGTGCGGTAAGCAAGGTGCTAAGCATCGACGACATTTACGCGGCGATCGAAAAGCAGGTGCTGGCCATTGCGCGCATTTCCCCCGTGGGAGCGCGCTGATGCAATTCCCTGCCGCTAGCAAGAGCCCGGCGCTGCGCACGGAGCAGATTATTTTGTTCCGTGTGAGCGGGCAATTATTTGCGGTGTCTTCCGGTTCGGTGCAGGAAGTGCGCAGCGTTGACAGTTTGGCCGGATCGGCCACGGAAATTGCCGCGCCGGGACTCGCAAAAGTGCGGCACATCGTGCGTCGCGGAGAACGGTCGCTTTTCGTCGTGAATGGCGCGATGCACTTCGGCTTGCCGCCGACCTCAGGGCTGCTGGTATTTGTGC
>DATCOK010000144.1:0-4841 GCA_036564765.1 Candidatus Acidiferrum sp.
CCCCCGCCGCTCTAAAACGCAGATTCTGTTTGTACATAGCGATGCTGGGCTCGTTGAACGTTGTGTGCAAGAGCTACGACGGGTCGGTGTTGCGCTCGACGGCCATCATCTGCCGGACCTTAAAACCCTAAAGAATCACCCGCAATGGCCTGATTTTGATGTCCTGGTCTGCGACTTTTCGCCCTGCCTACGCGACCAAGGGCAATTAGCCGGCTTGCTCACCGACGTACCGAAGGGATTGCCGGTCATCTTGCTGGTCAATAAAATCACCAAAGAGTCCGTGGCCAACCTGCTCTTGCATGGCGTTTCGGACTGCGTCGAAAGTGAAGCTATAGGGCATCTGCCAGTGGCTATCCGTCGAGCGTTAAACGAAAAATCACTGCGGATCGAGCGGGATCGTGCCGAAAAGGAACTGCGGCGTCTGCGCGCACAATATCGCGCGCTGGCCGGAAACCTTAGTTACGGCATCTGCCGGTGTAGCCCCGCGGGCGCCTTCCTGGACGTGAATCAGGCGCTGGTGAGCATGATGCGCTATTCCTCGAAAGAGGAGCTCCTGAGCGTGAATATTGCCGAAAGCATTTTTTCCGACCCCGCGAAGCGCGCGCAACTATTGGGACACTCTCTTGACGGGATCGTCGATCCCGTGGAAACGGAATGGGTCCGCAAGGACGGCACCGGCCTGAAAGTTCGTCTCAGCGCTCAGGAAGTGCTGAGCGATGACGGAAAAATGGTGGCTTACGAAGTCATCGCGGAAGACATCACCAAGCAACGGGAACTGGAGGATCACCTGCGCCGCCTCGCGGCCAGTGACCCGCTCACCGGTCTGGCGAACTACCGGCATCTGATCGACGCGCTGGATATGGAAATTCGCCGTTCGAATCGTACCGGTCGGGAATTTTCCTTGTTGCTGTTCGATATGGACGGGTTGAAGCAGATCAACGACAGCTTCGGCCATCTCACCGGTAGCCAGGCGCTCTGTCGCACCGCCGATGCTCTGACGCTTTTTTGCCGCGACATTGATACCGCCGCGCGCTTCGGCGGAGATGAATTTGCTCTGTTGCTCCCGGAGACGGGCATTGACGCGGCCCACTCGGTGGCCCGCCGCATCGGCAACAGTATCGCGGACGACAGCAACGGCCCGCCTATCTCCGTAAGCGTGGGCATCAGCGTTTATCCGCGCGACGGCGAAAATGTCGAGTCCCTGGTCTCCGCCGCGGACAATGCCATGTACGCCATGAAGCGCCAGCGCAAACAGCAGACCGCTTCCGCGGACTAACCACCTACCGGTTTTTGTTCGTGATTACTGCTTGGAGGGATTGACCGACTGCTGGCGCTGGATCGTGCCGGTATCCACCACTTGACCGGTTCGCGAGACGGCTTCGAAGTACATCTGATCGTCGGCAATTTCCACCAGCAGAAAAGCGCGGTCGGTATCGAATCCGCTCGCGGTGATGTCAGAACGGTCCAGCCCGCCCTCACGCAACTGTCCCGAAGAACCCTCGGTAAAATAGTAGATGCCCTTCTGCGGCTTGACACGTTCGTAGATGTGCTCGTGTCCTGCGAAGACCACATTCACGCCGTACTTTTGAAAAATGGGCTCGAGCAGCAGGCGCAAGTCCGTTGCGGGGCCGTGCTTGCGCGCGGAAGAGTACAGCGGGTGGTGGAAGAAGCAGATTTTCCAATCGTTATTACCGGCGTTCTGCAGTTCCTTCTGCAGCCAGTCAATCTGCTTGGGATTCATGTAATTGCTGTCCAGCGCGAAGAACTGGACGTTGCCCTTTTTGAAGCTGTAATAATTGGCCCCGTTCATGTTGAACGGCTTGTAGAAGCGCTCGCTGGCATCATCGTGATTGCCCAGCGAGGCGTAGAACTTGACCCCTCCGTCGAGCAGTGTTTTGTAAGGCTGCGCGAATTTTTTCTCCAGGTCGTTGGAGGAATGTCCGCCATAAATGTTGTCGCCCAGCGCAATCACAAAGTCGAAAGGGAAGCTTTTGCGTTGCTGGACCATCTGGTCGGCCGTTTCGAATTCGGGTTTTTCCCCCGTGCCCATGTCTCCGATAGCCGCGAAACGCACGGAATTATTCTTGAGCGGGAATTTGAAATCGTCCGCGCGCTGACTGGCCGCGAAAAAAAGCAGAAGCCCGGTGAGGAAAAAACGCCGCTGTATCCGTCGTCGCATGATCATTGCCCGTTAGATGCGCCCGCTGGGATAACCCCGGGCAGGTAATCGACCACCACATTGGTTTTCACGTCAAGCAGCACCAGATCGCTGCTGACCGCCCGGTAGGCCACTTCGTCCGGAAGTCTCGGAAGCTTCTGCAGCAGCGTGGGCGGCACGGAGGTGTAGGGAGCAGCCTTGGGATAAATCTGATTGACCCGCAGATGCACTTCCTTGAGCGGCGCGCCTTGTTTCATGGTGGCTTGCGCATGCGGGGCGTTATGGCCCTCAAATTCGCTTTGCAGTGCCTTGCGGAAATCCTCGCTGGCTGCGGGCGTGAAAATATCCCCGCGCTTGGCGTGCGGCCGGGCCGCTTTGATCTTGCGGGCCAATGCTTTTTGATGTCCTTCGATGATCTCCGGCTCTTTCGTTGATTTCAATTTCGGCAAAGTGCCTTCGACGGACTTGTGCAATTCCACGTACTTCTGCACGCGGTCGGAAAATTCCTGGAATCCCGGCGACTTCAGATCCGGCGCGGGAGTTGGCGTCTGGGAACCGACGCTGGAGGCCATTGATAGCGATCCAGCCAACGCGCCGATCAAAAACCACAAATTTCTCTTAGTGTCTCGCGATTCCCGCATGGAGCCTCCTAGTCCGCGCATTGCCTACTCGTCCTTCTTATCTTTCTCGTCCTTGGCTTCCGCCTCATCCGTCGCTTCCTTCACCGCCTGCTTGATGGCTTTCTTGACCATCTTTTTGACGGTGCCTTTGACGCGTTTGTCGCCCATGATGCCGTGGCCGGCTTCCGCCACGGCTTTCTTTACCGCCCTGCGGACGGTGGCCGCCAGCGGATGTAGCTCCTTGGTCAATACTTTGTTGGCGCGCCGCACTTCCTTCACCGGAGCGTCATCGTCGTCGTTTTTGTATTCGCTTTTGCTCGAAGGTCCATCGGTGGATTTCCAATCCGCTTCAAAGCAATCCGTCAGCTGCTTGAGAATTGTCGCTTCACGGATGATCAACCCGAGCTCCCGGCGGGAATCCAGTTCCGCGGCGCGCAGGCTCTGGCTGCCGACGAACGCGTGCATGCCATCCCGCAAAATAGTGCGGGTGTGCAAACGAATCTTGTTGAGTTTGGCGACTTGCAGCTTCAAACGCTTGGCGGAGTGGCCGATCACCCGGACCTCCACGCCGGACTTGGCGCGGTCCTGCAGGATGCGCATCATCTCTTTATCCGAGACTTCCGGATCGTAGATGAGCAGGCTCTTCTTCGCACCCTTGAGAAACGCGCCCAGGACCTTGCGTGAATTAACCGGACTGACTACAAAGGTCTCCAGGCCCGCCGAATACGATTTGCGCGCGGCGTCCGCCTCGAACAGTTTTACGGCTTCTTGGACAGTCTTGTTGTTCTTGGTGATGATTCCGAAACCACGGCTGTGATCGATATCCAGATGGGTAAAGTTGAACGACAGCATGTACAGCGTCTTTTTGTCGATGATCACCAGCTTGTCGTGATAACGGATCAGATCGTCGGCCGTGCGCGCTACAGTGATGCCCGCTTCGAGGAAGCGCATCTCCAGCGCGCGCAGATGTTTCTCTCCGCCGCGGTTCACGTAGGCGATCAGCGCGGTGACCTTCACGCCGCGGGCCGCCGCCGCGTTCAACTCCATTTCGACGTCCGCGCGGTCAAACCGAAAAATCGCGATGTCCACGGACTTCTTGGCTTTTTTTATGGCGGTGAGCAGGGGAGCGGCGCCGTCGCGCGGTTGTACGATGAGTTTCACAGACGGGTGATCCGTCGAAAGCAGTCGGACATCTTCACGTTCTTTGCATCCTCCTGAAACCTGAACTGGTGTTCAAGCGATTCTTGGATGAAGGGCGAAGCCATTACAGTGCATTTAATTCCGCGATGCGTTCCCGAATTACGCGCGAGTACTCTTCGACCTCTTCCAGGGTGTAACCGCCGGCCCGGAAACAGTCGCGAATCTGCTCATTGGAGAGCTGCCCAAGCCTCTGCCCCAGCCACTTGGCATCTTTGCGAGGGATGTGCTTGGTAATGTTTTCCATGGAGGAGCGCTCTCGGTAATTGGGAACGTCCACGGCCGCGATGAGTAGCGGACGGCTGTGCATCACAAAATCCACGTGGTCGGCGGTTTTCTTCTGTATGAATTTGGAGTTCGTGAAATCTTTCAAGTTGCTTTTCGAACGCGTCGCGGTGTTTCCGGTCTTGCCGAACGTTGCGCCCACATCGGTTACGGCATAGACCGTCTGACTTTCCATCTGATAGATGGAATTGTTTACTGTTTTCAGGTCCCAGTTGTTGATGAGCGCCATCATCACCCGCAGCCCATTGAACTCCCGGCTGCCCACGAACGGATTCTTGTCCCATTCCCAGGTTCCCAGCTTTTTCACTTCTTTGGTGCGCCGCTCCAGACGCGCCCCGTGAACGACGCCTCCTTCGGTGATGAACGATTCGCCCTTTTTCAATTTCGGCAAGTCGTCCACGTGCAATTCGTCGACGTAGTAATCTTCGTCCACGAAATAGCCGGCGGCGAACAGCAACCGTGTGGCCGCCGTTTCGGCGCGCGGCTCGGGCCCCAGCTTCATCCGCCAGTGCACGCCCTTGTCGTCTTCCACGTCAAATTTGGGATTTGTTCCGCTCTCGTCCTCTTTCTTGAACTTATAT
>DATCOK010000145.1:0-5603 GCA_036564765.1 Candidatus Acidiferrum sp.
CACTGACACACGTCACGACCGTGCGCGGTTGCTCAAACCGGAGTCAGATTCTCAGGATGGTTTGTGACAGAGGAGGAGAAACTTCGAGCGCAACTTGGCGAAGCACAGCCGCTTCGCCATGATTCGGAAGCAATAAATCGCGCGCGCTGGCGAGCGTCGTCCCCGTAGCGTCCATCATTTCCGGGGTAAAGTTTTGCACTACGGCAGCGCTGGAACTACGATCGATGGTGTCCTTGCAGCAGGAGTGCTGGCCGCTGCCCATGTCGCAGTGCCCGGCCATATTTTTGCAGCAAGCCATTTCCGCATCCGTCATCGTTGCGGGGGGCAGGCACGCCAGCAAAGGCCCAGCAGCCCACAGTATGGCCATCATTACAAAAATGGAGCGACGCATCACTCCTGAATCCTAGCGCTTTTCTGCTCCGCTAACAAAGAAACCTTTCCGTGACTGATCGCTGTCGACGCAGCGGTATCAAGGCCCGACGGTCAGCTTGCTCAAAAAATCAAAATCTCCGGTGGGTGACAAATTCAAATCCCCCAACTCCCTCCGGTGCACCGACACCGCATCCCCAAACCATAGCGGCAAATACGGCAAATCCTCCGCCACAATTTTCTGCGCCTCGCTGCACAACGCTTTGCGCTTCTCGCGGTCCATCTCCACGCGAATCTGATCCACCAGCGCATCCATCCGTGCGTTGCGATAGTGCCCGCGATTCGCCCCGTCCGGCGGGAAGCGTTTCGACGAAAACACAAATTCAAATACATCCGGATCGTTGTTGGCGCCCACCCAGCGCAACAAGTTGATCTGAAAATTGCCCTTTACCGAATCCGAAAGCAGCGTGGCGAATTCCAGTGGTCGCACCTCCAGCTCGACCCCCACGCGTCGCCACTGTTCCTGCAGCGCCGCCCCGATCAGCCGCGACTGCTCCTCCGTGGAAGTCTTCAGCATTAAATGCATCCGCACGCCCTTCGCCCCCCTGGGAAATCCCGCCGCATCCAGCAACGCCTCCGCCCGTGCCGCATCCAGCGCATACTTCGCCACGTTCCCCTCATAGGCCCAATGGTTGGACGGCAGAATTCCCGTGGCGATGCGCGCCTGTCCGTGCAGCAGATATTTGATCAGCGCCTCGCGGTCCGTGGCATATGCTAGCGCCTGCCGCACTTCGCGCCGCGCGATGGTCGCGTCCTGCAAATTGAATCCGAGGTATTGCAGGTTGGTCCCGGCCCGCTCCGAAACGCCCAGCTCCGGCCGCCGCGCCAGCACCGGCACAATATCCGGCGAAAGGGAGCTGATCTCCAGGTCCGCCGATCCTTTGCGCAACTCCAGCGCGCGTACAATTGCATCCGGAACTACGCGAGCCCGCAATCGCGCGATCGACGGCGCCCCGCCAAAATAATCCGTGTTGGCCGCCAGCTTCACTTCGTCATCCTGCGCCTGGCTCACAAAGCGAAACGGGCCCGAACCGATGAGCACCCGTGAAAAATCCGCGCCCGCATTGGCGGGCACAATTCCAATCGCCGGCCGCGACACGCTCCACAAAAACGACGCGTACGGCTCCTTCAAATGAAAAATGATCGTAGCCGCATCCGGCGCCTCCACGCTCGCCACCATGCGAAAACCGCCGCGTTTCGCTGAATGATTTGCCGCATTCAAAATGAAATCGAAGGTCGCCTTCACATCCGCCGCGGTCACCGCGCTCCCATCATGGAAGCGCACCCCGCGCCGCAGATGAAACACATAGGTCAACGGATCGCGCGCCTCCCACGACTCCGCCAAATCCCCGCGCAAATTCATCTGCTCGTCGCGCGCCACCAGACTGCTGAAAATCACTCCATCCAGATGCTGCGACTGCGCATCGGTAGCAAACCGCGGATCCAGATTCGCCGGATTCGACTCAATCAACAAAGTCACCCCACCACCACGCCCAGCCCGCGCATCACCTCCGCAACCCGTCAAGGCAACCCAGATTCCGAATAACCCCACAAACGCAGTAGGCCACCGGCAACCAACAGTCATCCCGGCCGGAGCGGCGCGACGATTTTTCTTCGTCTTCACTCCTGCGAAGAAGTCGGGCCGAGCAGTGGAGGGATCCCTCTTCGATTTCTCGCGCACGCCACTCATTTCCTCAAATCACCCGCGACCCGCTCCCCATCCCTTCACCGCGCCCCCGCATAACAAATCTTCCCCAACACCGCCGGGCCCCGCGCCCCCGTAGCCGACAAAACATTCCCCGCCCGCCGATGAAAACTCTCATATGCCAAAAGCGCGAACGCAAACGCCTCCTTAGCCTCCTCCGGCACGCCGAGGCGAGAGGAGGGCAACACCGCGACCCCCGGCAACGCCGCCGCCAACTGCGCCATGATCAGCGGATTCCGCGCCCCGCCGCCCGAGACAATCAACTGATCCACCCGCGCCTTCCTGACCACAAAGCGATTTAACGCATCCACTACCGACAGCGCCGTAAAAATGGTCGCGCAGCGCACCAGATCCTCCGGCCGCGCGCGATACTTCCGCCCCAGCGCCAAAACGTTTTTCACATAAGCGCCGCCGTAATACTCCCGCCCAGTCGACTTCGGCGGCGCCTCCCGCAAATATGGATCGCCCATCAACTCATCGAGGAGTTCCGGAATCGCTCGCCCACGCTGCGCCATCCGCGCATTGTCATCGAAGCGCGCCCGGCTGCGCGTAAAATGAGCGACTAGCGCATCGATCAACATATTCGCCGGCCCGGTATCAAACGCAAAAACCCGCTCGCGCCTCGCTCCCGCGGGAATCACCGTCACGTTCGCAATCCCGCCGAGATTCAAAGACACCCGCCCTAACTTCGCGTCGCTATAAAGAAGATAGTCCGCATAGGGAACCAGCGGCGCGCCCTGTCCGCCCATGGCCATATCCGCGGGACGAAAATCCACCACGGTCGTCACGCCCGTCCGAACCGCGATCACCGCGCCTTCGCCAATCTGCAACGTCGAAGCCACCCGCGCGCCCAGATACGGCACCGCGACTCCCTGATGAAAAATCGTCTGCCCATGGCTCCCGATCAAGTCCACGGAAGATATCGCCACGCGAAACTGCTTGCACGCAGCAATCACCGCGTCCGCAAACAATCCGCCCAAGCGAAAATTCAACTGACTCAACTCGCCCGCCGTAATCGCACGCTGCTCCGCCACCCGCAAAACTTCCGCGCGAACCGCCGCCGGAAATTTCAACGCCGTATGCTGCACCAACACCGCCCGCACCCGCGGGGGCGCCCCAGAAATCCTGGCCAACGCCACATCGATCCCATCCGCCGACGTCCCCGACATCAACCCCAACACCAGCATCCCGCGCTCGCTTTTCCGCATCGTCGACGTCAAGTAATCTGCTTCTTCAATTCTGCCAGCAAATTCAGCGCGTCCAGCGGCTTTAACTGATCCAGGTCCGCCCCGCGCAACTGCTCCAACACGCTCCGGTCCAGCGCTGTAAACAAAACCTCCTGGTGGCCGTTGTGATTCCCGTATGCGCCAGCACCAGGCGAAAGCGTTTCGCTCAACTCGTGCTCGTTCTGTTCATGTTTCCGCAAGACTTCCCGCGCTCGTTCAATCACGCTGCGCGGCAATCCCGCCAGCCGCGCCACTTCAATCCCATAACTTTTGTCCGCGCTCCCCGGTTCTACGCGCCGCAAAAACACAATCTCGTTGGGCGTCTCCTTCACCGACACGTGCACGTTCTTCACCGCCGCCAGAATATCCGCCAGCTCCGTCAACTCGTGATAATGCGTGGCGAACAGCGTGCGCGCCCCGGTGTGCTTCTGCAGATGCTCCACCACTGCCCAAGCGATCGACAATCCGTCAAACGTCGAAGTTCCGCGCCCCACTTCATCGAGCAGTACCAGGCTCGCCGGCGTGGCATGGTGCAAAATCGCCGCCACCTCGCTCATCTCCACCAGAAACGTCGAACGTCCGCGGGCCAGATTGTCGCTCGCTCCGATGCGGGTGAAGATCCGGTCGGTAATCGGCAACTTCGCCTGTCGCGCCGGTACGAAGCAGCCCATCTGGGCCATCAGCACAATCAGCGCCGCCTGCCGCAAGTACGTCGACTTGCCGCCCATGTTCGGCCCGGTGATCAGCAATAACTGCTGCCGCTGCGACTCCAAATACAAATCATTGGGCACAAAGCGCTCGCCGCGTTGCCGCAGCAACTCTTCAATGACCGGGTGCCGCCCTTCGACGATGAGTAGCTCTCCCGTCGAATTAAATTCCGGCCGCGTGTACCCGCGCTCCGCCGCCAGCTTCGCGAACGCCGTCAACACATCGAGTTGTGCCACCGCGCCCGCCGTCACCCGCAACCGCCCCGCGTGCAACGCCACTCCCGTGCGCAGCTCCACAAACAAACGGCACTCGATCTCCGCAATGCGTTCGTCCGCCGCCAGAATCTTCCGCTCGTACTCCTTCAACTCCGGCGAAGTAAACCGCTCGGCATTCACCAGCGTCTGCTTGCGCTCATAATCCGCGGGCGCCGCATGCAAATTGGCCTTGGAAATTTCGATGTAATACCCAAACACCGAATTAAAGCGGATCTTCAGTGAATTGATTCCCGTGCGCTTGCGCTCGCGCTCTTCCATCGCCGCGATAATCTGCTTGCTGTGCTGGCTCAGGTTCCGCAACTCGTCCAGCTCGCCGTCGAACCCGCTGCGAATCATCCCGGGAGTGGTGGCCAGCGCCGGTGGTTCGTCCGCGATGCCGCGCTCCAGCCGCTCGCGCACGTCACTCAACTCATCGATGTCCGCATGAATCTTGCGCAGCAGCGCGCTGCCTCCCGCGGGCGGCGGTGTCAGAAAATTCTTCAGCACCGGCAGTTGCCCCAGCGACTTGCGCAGTGCCACCAGTTCGCGCGGAGTTGCCAGCCCCAGCGTCACGCGGCTGGTGATGCGCTCTAAATCCAGAATCCCCTTCAACTCTTTGCGAATTTCTCCACGCACCATGGTCTGCTGCACCAGGTGCGTCACCGCCTGCAGCCGCGCCTCGATTGCCTCCACGTTTAACAGCGGCCGCATCATCCAAGAGCGCAGCAGTCGCGCGCCCATGCCCGTCACCGTGGCATCCAGTGCCGCGATCAGGGTGGTCGGCCCAACGCGCCCGCTCTCTTCCGTGAAAAGCGGATTCAACAGTTCCAGATTGCGCACCGAAACCGGATCCAGAACCAGCGCGTCATGCTGCTCATAAAACCGCACGCCATCAAGGTGCCGCAGCGCCTCTACGCTGTGCGCATCATCGCCGCGCGCCGCATTCTCGCGCAGGTAATGAATGATCGCGCCCGCGGCCGCCATCGACTGCGCATGCCCGTCCAAGCCAAAGCCCGTCAACTCCGCCACGCCAAATTGCTCCCGCAAAATCCGTTCGGCGTAATCGTGCTGAAAAATCCAGTCATCCAGTCGCGACTCCACGCCGCCGGTCCCATCCAGCAGGGAAGTCTTCGCCGTTTCAAAGAGCTGCTGCGGCCTAGGCAGCAAAGTTTCCCGCGGCCGCAACAGCTGCAGTTCATCGCGCAACTCCGCCGCCGCGCCAGCGCCGCTGAACTCCGTCGCCTGAAATTCTCCAGTCGACAAATCCACATAGGCCATGCC
>DATCOK010000146.1:0-2268 GCA_036564765.1 Candidatus Acidiferrum sp.
AATTTTGCGGGCCGGAAGGATTGACGACGCGGCTTTCGGTACGGACGTTTTTTTGCGAGCGGGTCTGGATTAGGTACGAAAGTTTTTGTCCGGCGTGCAATTGCGGGAATAGAGTCGCGCGGGAGGATGCCGCGCGGGCAAGTTCCATTCGGCTGAAACTGAACGTAAGAAAAATCGCGAGCGCCATGGCCGCGACAGCTAGAGCGCGGGCGGCCGTGATTCCGGCGCTTTGTTTTGAGGCTTTACTGCACGGGGCCATGGAAGTGGCGGTCGAAAAAGTCGCTGGCGGCGTGGTAGGCGGCGAGCCAACTTCGATGTAACAGGAAATCGTGGACTTCATCGGGAAAGACTAGTTGTTCAATTTCGATATTTTTGGCGCGGAGGCGGGCGATCAGGTCTACGGTTTGGGTGAAGAACACGTTGCGGTCGTCGTCGCCGTGAATGAAGAGCACGGGAGAGCGCCAGGTGTCGACGGCAGTGACCGGCGAGGAGTTGTGCGCGAGCTTGGTAAGGTCGGCGGAGATATTTTTGCCATCCCAATTGTCGGTGGGCCAATCGTGCACGCCGTGGAGGTCGACGCCGGCGGCGAAGAGATCGGAATTGCGGCCGAGCCCGAGCGCGGTGAGATAACCGCCGTAACTTCCGCCCCACAGGCCGATGCGTTTGGCGTCCACGTCGTTGCGGGCGGCAAGAAATTTTCCGGCGGCGACCACGTCCTGATATTCCGCGGCTCCGCGACCGGCGCGGCCGAGAGCGGCGAAAAAGGCATGGCCGTAGCCGATGCCGCTGCGATAGTTGAGGGCCATGACAATGTAGCCGCGGCTGGCGAGGTACTGGTTCATGGCGTAGGAGTTGGAGTAGTAGTACATGTAATGCCAGCCCAGCAGCATTTGGCGCATGGGACCGCCATGAAGAAAGATCAGCGCGGGGCGCTTTTCGCCGGGCTTGAGATTCGGCGGAAGAAACAGTTGGGCGTGAAGTTCGAGGCCGTCACCGGATTTGAAAATGGCTTGTTGCGGAGCGACCAGGCGATCCGATGGAAAGTCCTTGGGCCAGGTGCCAGAGTCGAGCAGGCGGGGCGACGATTTCGTGGTCAGACTGGCGGTGAACAGGCGCCCGGGATTTTTGGCGTCGGAGCCGAGGTAGGCGACGGTTTGACCGTCGCTGAGGAAGGTCGGACTCCACTCGATACTGTCGCCCGTGGTGACCGGCTGGGGCTCCTTGCCACCGGAGACATTCACGCGGAAGAGGTGGCGGCGGTCGATATCTTCTTTAGCGGAGCCGCAATTGGAATTGAAGAGCACGGTTTGTTTGTCGGGCGAAAGATTCCACTGTTCCACTTCGCAGTTGCCGGGCGTGAGCAGGGTCAAGTTTTTCTGGTCCGGCGCTAGCGAATAAAGGTGCTGCCAACCATCTTTATCGCTGGCGACGAGGAGATGGCCGTCGGCGGTCCAGTTGATGGCGCCGCCTCCGGTGTCATCGGCCATTTCCGGATAGGAGTCTTGGAGTTCTTTTCCGCTGCGCCAGATTTCGCGGGCGGCGCCGGAAGAAACGTCGGCGATCCAGATGGACCAGGGTTGCGGTACGTCGGGAGCGATGAAAAAGCCTTCGGCTTGATCGCGGGGATTGGCGGGGCGGCGGATGAAGGCCAGGTGCTTACCGTCGGGGGACCAGCGCGGTGACTGATCGGTGTCGACGGTCGGACTGAGAAAACTTACGGATTTGTTGGCGGCGTCGTAGATGGCGATGAAGGCGTGGTCGGTACGGGCGGAAACAAAGGCGAGTTTGGCGCCGTCGGGCGACCATTGCGGGTCGGCGCTGTGGCCGCGCACGACGATTTGCTCGGGCTTGTCCGAGCCGTCGGATTTCGCGAGCCAGAGTTGATTATCTTTGATGTAGGCGACGATGCCCTGCTGGGAAATTTGCGGCGCTTGGCCGGCGTCGAGTTTCTTGGGTTCGCCACCGGAAAAGGCAACGGCATAAACGGATTGCTCCACGCCGGCGGGATTGCTGGTGGGATTCGGAGATTGGCCTGCGGAATTTTTGCCCTCGCCGCGGACGTAGACGAGAGTGTTACCATCCGAAGAAAATTTCAGCTCGGAAAGTTCCTGGCCGTCGTCGGTTTCGTATTTGGTTAACTGGCGCGCATGAAAATCGGGAGCCTCCGCAACCCAAATATTTCTGCGGCCTTCCTGATCAATAGTCCATGCGAGACGGTGGCCGGTCTTCGCGGCAATGAGACTGGCGGGAAAAGGCGCACTCATCACC
>DATCOK010000147.1:0-4933 GCA_036564765.1 Candidatus Acidiferrum sp.
GTATACGAGGAAGGAGCGCCAGATCCGAACCCGCCGTTCGATGAATATGCGACGAATCGTTTCAGCTATCCCTACACATTGCGCACGGAATTAACCGGCGAGCGTAGGGCCCATGAGCTGCGGGCGATTTTTTTGGAGAACGAGTATCTGAAATGCTCGGTGCTGCCGGATATCGGCGGCCACGTCTACACCTGCATCGACAAGATCAGCGGGCAGCCGATGTTTTACGCGAACCCTTCGATCAAGAAAGCGAAGATCGGATATCGCGGTGCGTGGGCGGCGTTTGGCGTGGAGTTCAACTTTCCTGTTTCGCACAATTGGGTGTCGATGTCGCCGGTGGATTTTGCTTACAGGGCGAATGCGGACGGCAGTGCTTCGATCACCGTTGGGAACACGGATCGCGTGTATGGCATGCAGTGGGCCGTGGAGTTGACGCTACGTCCAGATTCGACGGTACTGGAACAGCGCGTCACCTTGAGCAATCGCAGCGATGTGCGGCACCGTTTTTACTGGTGGAACAACGCGGCGGTGCAGGCATGGGATGATTCGCGGATTGAATACCCTATGCGCTTTGCGGCGGCGCACGGTTTCGCAGAAGTACAAACATGGCCGGTGAACACCGAAGGAAAAGATCTCAGCATTATTCGCAACCAGACGGATGGTCCGGTTTCCTGGTTCGCGTATGGCAGCCGGGAAAATTTCATGGGCGTGTGGCACCCGCAGACCAACACCGGGACGGTGCACTTCGCGGAGTACGCGCAAGTGCCGGCAAAAAAAATCTGGTCGTGGGGCGTGGATGCGGACGGATTGGATTGGCGGAATGCACTTTCCGATAACAACAGCGCTTATGTAGAAATTCAGGCGGGGCTGTTTCGCAATCAAGAGACGTACGCGTTTCTGGAGCCGCGGCAGACGCTAGACTTCACGGAGTATTGGATGCCGGCGCGAGAGGTTGCTGGGATTTCGCGTGGAAATTTGGCCGGAGTGGTTCATCTGGAGCGGAAAGGCGGAAAGCTGGTTGCGGCGTTGAATGTGAATCGCAAGATTCCCAATGCGACAGTGCGTTTGCTGGAGGGAGAAAACGAGGTGTGGAAGGAGCAAGCGAACCTTGCTCCGGAGAAGGCGTGGAAAAAAGAGGTGGTGGCCGGCGGGGCAGAACACAAGTTCACGTTCGAATTGCACGATGAGAAGGGCTTGGTGCTGTTGAAGCAGACGGAAGGGCAGTACAACTGGCAACCGGCGTCGGAGATCAAGATTGGCCCACAAGAGTCGTATGTCATTCCCGCGGAAAAGGAGAGGAGCGCTGACGACTGGTTACAATTTGGCATCAACGCGGAGCTGAATGGCGAATTGTTGATTGCTTCGAACAATTATCAGAAGGCGCTGGAGAAATTCCCGAATAGCCTGGAGTTGCGAAAAGCTTTGGGCCGGCTATTGGCAGGCTTACAGCGTTACCAGGAAGCGGCTGATCAACTTGTGGCCGCCCATGCGCGAAACACGACGGACACCGAAATTTCTTATTACCTGGGGATCAGTTACGAAGGGTTAGCCCAAGATCGTGATGCAATTGGCGCATTTGAAGAGGCTACGCGATTGCCGACGTATCGTGCGGCGGCGGCGTTGCGGCTCGGGGAGTTGAAAGCGCGACAAAACAATTTTAAGAATTCCGAGGAGTTCCTGCGGGCGGCGGGGAAGACGGACGAGGCCAACAAAATTGCCGGTGAGGGGCTGGCGCGATTTCCGTTAAGCGATTTCTTTCGTGAAGAACTTAGTAAGCCGGACCTTGCTCATCTGGCTGCCGATCCGTACCGGGTTTCGAACATCGCGTTCGAGTACGCACGACTGGGTTTGTATCGCCAAGCTTTGAAGGTGCTATCCCGCGACTACCCGGCGGTTGCTGCGGATCAAGGTGAACCTAGCGCGGTGTTGCCGCAACAGCATCCGTTGGTGGTGTATTTCCGCGGCTATTGCCGCGAGAAACTTGGGGAGTCCGGCGCAAAGGATTATGCCGAAGCGAGCCGGCTCTCGACGAAGTACGTTTTTCCGGATAAGTCGGAAGAATTCAACGCATTGCGAGCGGCCTTGCAGGCTAACGAGAAGGATGCCACGGCGCACATGTTGCTGGGCGATTGGTATTTCGCAAGGGGCGAAGCGGACAATGCACTGGAGGAGTGGAATCTTGCGCGAGGTGTGAATCCGACTTTGCCGACACTGGATGCCAGTCTGGGCCTCGCGCTGCTGCATGGAAAAGGAAAATTTGAGAGTGCGCTGGAGGTATTTGAAGAAGGAACAAGAAATGATCCGCTGAATATCACCAACTACTCCGGGGCGGTGACCGCAGCAACGCTGCTGGGGAAATTGCCCGCGGAACGCGTGAAAATTCTTGAGCGTTATCCGCGCTTGGACACCATGCCGACAGGGCTGGTTTACGAACTGGCGCTGAATCGCACGGAAGCTGGCGATTACCAGGGCGCTACGGCTCTGTTCAAGGAGAGATTTTTTGGCCGCGAAGAGGGCGGAACGAACGTGCGGTCGGTGTGGATTGAGGTGAAACTGGCTGAAGCGAGTGCATTGTGGCGAGCTGGGCGGTGCAAGGAAGCGCTGGAAATAGCGAATCATCTAGAAGCGCCGGTTGCGGGAATGCCATTCACAGAAAACGGATTGAAGGAAATTGCGGAGTTGCCGAGGACCAACTATTTACTGGGCGAACTGGATGCCGCGTGCGGGCAAAAATCGGAGGCGGATCGCCTCTATGACGCGGCGTCGCACGCGACGGACCCGGCGCAGATCATCTGGGCGATGAACGCGGCGGGGAAACGCGGGGGTTACGATGCCGAAACGTGGCAGGGAAAACTGGCGGCCGCGCTGACACAAGCGGAGTCGCGGGTGCACACCAGTTCTTTCAAAGGCTGGTGGACGTACTCGGTGGGAGTTCTGCAAATCGCGGTGGGGCATGAAGAAGAAGGAAAAGCTTCGCTACGGGAAGCGCTGCTATTGCCGGACAGCCTGATGTCGCACCACTTCGCGCGGTTGGCGCTGACAGGAGCTAGACCTCGATAACTTCGATGCCTTTTTGGCGTACGGCATCGGTAAATTGCGCGGGCGCGCGCTTGTCAGTAATCAGGCGGTGAATGCGCTCGAACGGGCCGATTTTGGAAATGGCGCGGCGGCCCAATTTGCTGAAATCGGCCACGACGGTGACTTCGCGTGCGGAGCGCATCATCATGTTGTTGAGCTGCGCTTCGAGGACATCAGGGGTCGAAGGGCCGGTGTCCAGGTCGAACCCGTCAACTGCGAGAAACAAACGATCCGCGTGAAACTCATTCATCATGGTTTCAGCCTGCGGGCCGACAAAAGAACACGCTAGAGGGCGCAATAGCCCACCGACCATGATCAGAGAGATGCCGGGAGTGTCGGTCAACTCCAGGGCGATGTTGAGGGCGTTGGTGATCACGGTTACCGACGCCGTCTTCAGAATTTTAAGGTGGCGGGCAATTTCGACAGTGGTGGTGCCGGAATCGAGAATGATGGTTTCGCCGGTACGAATAAGTTCCGCGGCAGCGCGGCCGATGCGGACTTTTTCTTCGTGATGCAGGGCTTCCTTAGTGCGAAGAGGGTAATCCTGGGCGGCATCGAGCCTGCGGACCGCGCCGCCGTGCGACCGGACCACGGTGCCCATCGAGGCGAGGGCATCCAGATCGCCACGGGCGGTTACGGCGGAGATCGAAAATAACTTGGCAAGCTCGGCGACGGTCGCCTGGCCGTCCTGGCCAACCAAGTCGAGCATCCTGCGCCGACGTTGTTCGATGAGTAACTTGGACTTGGGGGCCATGGTATGGGCGGCAGTATAGGGTGATTCGAAAGCAAGGTCAAACGGCTAAACAAAGGGTTTAGGCCTTGTGTTGCTTTGTATTGATTAAGTTTCTTTATTTTATATTGCGTTTGCTTTGCTTCCTATGGTACTTCTTTCTCACTCTACAAAGGGCTGGGGGAGGTCCTCATGTATCGCAAAATCCTAATTTTGTGTGTAGTGCTGTTCGCGGTGGGGTCCTGCGGTACGCTTGCGTTCGGGCAAGGTACTGACTTGGGTACGATTCGCGGGACGGTGACGGACTCCGGCGGCGGTATTATCGTCGGCGCGACAGTGACGATCACGGACTCATTGACGAAACGTGATCGCGTCACGGAGACGAACGCGCAAGGCAATTATGAAATGTTCGGGCTCAACTCCGGAACTTACACGGTGACGGTTGCCGCTCCAGGAATGTCGAAGGCGGAGATCACCAACGTCGTTGTCAGTGGTAGCGATGTGGTGGCTGCCAACGCGGTATTAAAAATATCTTCGGGACAAGAAAGTGTCGTAGTGACGATGGAATCCGCGCCCATCGACACGGAAGATCAAACCATCAGCCAAACGATTGACAATGAAGCAGTGATCGAATTGCCGCGCGACAGCCGCAACGTTTATTCGTTTTTGTATCTGAATCCGAACGTGACGCAAAGCGCGTCGGACGGCTCATTCAAATTTCTCGGAGCACAGAGTTATGGAGCGAGTTTTTCGCTGGACGGACAGCGTTCGAACGGCGGAATTTTCGGCGAGCCAACGGCGAGCCAGCCATCGCTGGAAGCCGTCGGGGAAATTAACATTCTGACTTCAGATTTCAGCGCGGAGTATGCGGGTGTGGCAAACGTTCGTATCACCACCAAGCGCGGGGGCGCCAATTACCACGGATCGGCTTTTTACAACAATAGCAACTCCGCACTGGCGGCCTGGACACTAGATGACAAAAACGCCAAAGCGCAATTTGTGCCGAATGCGTTTCAAGATAGCTATCCGAATCCCCACTTCAACATCAACGACATCGGAGGCTCTTTCGGAGGACCGCTGGCACATTTGAAGAACACGTGGTTCTTCGCCGCCTATGAGAGGAAC
>DATCOK010000148.1:0-1873 GCA_036564765.1 Candidatus Acidiferrum sp.
GTACGACGGGCGCTTCGCCAATAACGGCTGGCTGCAGGAATTACCCAAGCCGGTCACCAAATTGACTTGGGACAACGCCGCGCTGGTCAGCCCTAAAACCGCGGAGCAGTTGGGGCTTTCGCAGGAGGTGGCTTCCCGCGGCGGCGAACACGGACAGATTCTCTCGAACGTAATCGACATTTCGCTGGCGGGCAGCAAGGTAACCGCGGCGGCATGGATTTTACCGGGCCAAGCGGATGGTGTGGTGGTTTTGCCTCTGGGTTACGGGCGCAAAAAAGCGGGGTACACCGGCACGGACAAGGGCTTCAACGCTTACGCGGTGCGTAATTCCGGCGCGTTGTGGGCGGCCACCGGCGGGACAGTAAAAAAGACCGGCGACAATTACCCGCTGGCCTGCACGCAGTATCACTTCAATATGGAAGGCCGTAAGATTCTGGCCACCGGGACGCTCGAAGAATTCAAGAGTAACCCGGCGTTTGCGCACAAGGACGATGAAAAGCCACCGAAGGAATTGACGCTTTACAAGGAATACGCCTATCCAGGCTACGCCTGGGCCATGGCCATCGACCTGAACAGTTGCAACGGGTGCAATGCCTGCGTGGTGGCCTGTCAGTCGGAAAATAATATTCCGGTGGTCGGCAAAGATCAGGTGATGCGCGGCCGCGAGATGCACTGGATCCGCATCGACCGCTACTACCTGGCGGAAACCGCTACCAACGATCCGAGCACCGATACCAACGATGCGCTCGCCAATCCCGAGACATTTTTCCAGCCGGTGCCGTGCATGCAGTGCGAAAACGCGCCCTGCGAGCAGGTTTGTCCCGTAGCCGCGACGGTCCACAGTGCGGAAGGTCTGAACGACATGACCTACAACCGCTGTATCGGCACGCGCTACTGTTCGAATAATTGCCCGTACAAGGTGCGGCGCTTTAATTTCCTGCGCTTCCAGGATTGGGAAACGCCACAGCTGAAACTTTTGCGCAATCCGGAAGTGACGGTACGCAGCCGCGGAGTCATGGAAAAGTGCACCTACTGCGTACAGCGCATCAATAACGCGCGCATCGAAGCGGAAAAAGAAAACCGGCCGATTCGGGACGGCGAAATTGTCACCGCGTGCCAGGCCTCCTGCCCCAGCGAAGCGATTGTCTTCGGCAACGCCAACGATCCTTCGACGCGCGTGGCCAAACTGAAGGCACAGCAGCGCAACTATTCGATCCTCGGAGAACTGAACGCCCGCCCGCGCACCACCTATCTCGCCGCGGTGCGCAACCCCAATCCTGACCTCGCTGGGCCTGCCGCGCCCCCGGAGAAGGCATGAGCGTCGCGCCTCCACCTGTCAATTCGCCGGAGATTCCGCGGCTCAAGCCGGTGATCGGGCCGGGCCACAGCTACGAGTCGGTCACCGAGCAGATCAGCTCGGCGGTTTTAACCAAGCCCACCACGTTAGGGTGGTTCGTAGGCTTCGCGCTGGCCTTTTCGATTCTGGGCATGCTCACTGTGGCGGTGGGCTGGCTGATTATCAAAGGCGTGGGAATCTGGGGCATCAACATTCCCATCGGCTGGGGATTCGCCATCGTCAATTTCGTTTGGTGGATCGGTATCGGCCACGCCGGCACGTTGATTTCGGCCATTTTATTTTTGCTCAACCAGAAATGGCGCACCTCCATCAACCGTTTCGCGGAAGCCATGACGCTTTTTGCCGTAGCTTGCGCCGGTCTTTTTCCGTTGATCCACACCGGGCGCCCGTGGATGGCGTTTTACATGTTCCCGTATCCCAGCACCATGGGCATATGGCCGCAATTCCGTAGCCCGCTGATCTGGGACGTATTCGCTGTTTCAACGTACGGAACGGTTTCGCTGCTGTTCTGGTTTG
>DATCOK010000149.1:0-4091 GCA_036564765.1 Candidatus Acidiferrum sp.
GTTCCGGGTGAAGGGCACCGGAACGGTGGCGGGCTGCTACGTGGTGGACGGGGTGCTGAAGCGCGACGGACAGATTCGCGTGCTGCGCGATGGCGCGGTGGTTTATACCTCGAAGCTCAGCTCCCTGAAGCGTTTCAAGGACGACGCCAGCGAAGTGCGCACGGGATTCGAGTGCGGCGCGGGCATCGCGAATTTCAACGACGTGAAGGTCGGCGACATTCTGGAATGCTTCCAGGTGACGAAAGTTTCCGCCGCGGAAGCTGCCGCGGAGCGCAACGTCAACACCGCGGCCACTTCGCGTAACCGCTAGGCGCGTTTTTCGGGCGCGCCGGTTTTTCCCCGGAGCCGCACATGCCGGTCGGCCTGCTGACCCTCGAACTGCACATTCAGGACGCGCAATCGCTGAAGGACAAGCGGCAGATTTTGCGGAGCTTGAAAGATCGTTTGCGCGCGAAATTTAATGTGGCGGTGGCGGAGCTGGAGTATCACGACACCTGGCAGCGGTCGGTGGTGGGCATTGTGACGCTTTCGAATGAAGAGCGGCACGTGGAAGAGTCGCTGCAGCATGTGCTGGCGGAAGCGGACGGCCTGCTGGGGCCGGTTTTGATCAGCCACGCGGTAGAAATTATTTAACAGGATCAGCTATGAGTCCCGCGAATCATCGACATTTGCGAGTGGGAGAAGAGATTGCGCACGAGATCAATGCCATGCTCGTGGGCGAGCTGAAAGATCCGCGGCTGGAGGGCTCGGTAGTGGCTAATGAAGTGCGCGTGCAGGAAGATATGAAGCATGCGCGGGTGTTTGTTAGCGTGCAGGGCACCGAACAGGAGCAGCACGACGCCATCAAGGCGCTGGAGCACGCGGCGGGATATATCCGGCGAGAGTTGATTGAACGGCTGCAATTGCGGCGCGTGCCGGAGCTGCACTTCACTTTGGATTTGACGCAGGAAAAAGTGCAGCGCATCGAGCAGTTGTTGAAGGAAGTGAAGAAGCCGACTCCGCCGACCGCGTAGTTTCTGATCTGTCCATTCTAAAATTGCATCGTTCCTACAGGACCTCTTGAGAAATCAGCCGCAGCCTCCGCCGTTCGACGGCGCTTTAGTCATCGACAAGCCGCAGGGAAAAACGTCGCATGACGTCGTGGATGCGGTGCGGCATCTGGTGGGCTTCCGGCAGATCGGGCATCTGGGGACGCTGGATCCGCTGGCCACCGGTGTTCTGGTTTTGCTGCTGGGTAAAGCGACACGGCTGGTGCAGTTCTACAACGGGCGGCGCAAGCGGTATGACGCTGGTTTTCGTTTTGGATTTGCTACCGACACGTACGATTCGGATGGCGAAGCGCAGGGCTCGGATGCGGCACCGGCTTTGGAGGCCGCGACGCTCGAACAGTTCGCCGCGGAGCGCGTGGGGCGATTTGCGCAGATGCCGCCGGCGTTTTCCGCGAAGAAAATCAAGGGGCGGCCAGCTTACGAACTGGCGCGGAAAAAGCAGGTGGTGGAACTGAAAGCTGTGGATGTGGAGCTGTTCGAATACCGGCTGAAGGAAATTGAAGGATCGATCGCGCGGTTTACGATTGAATGCTCTTCCGGGACTTACATTCGTTCGCTGGCGCACGAGATGGGGCAGAAGCTCGGTTGCGGAGCGCACCTCGCGGAGATTACGCGGACGGCGGTGGGAGAGTTTTCGCTGGACCAGGCGGTGAAGCTGGAAGAACTGGCGGAGGCGGCGCGGCAGGGGCGGATGGAATCGTGTCTGATTCGCCTGGAAAATCTGCTGCCGAATTTTCCGCGCATGAATGTGTTGCCGGTGATCGAGCATCGCGTGCGGCACGGGTCGAAATTCAATATTTCCATCGCGCAGATTCAGCCGGGGCGCGCGGAGCCGCCGCCGGGAGCCACCGCGCAACTGGATGGCGGGGAGCCGCGGCCGCCGCGCTTGCGGGTGTTCAGCCAGCAGGACAAGCTGATCGCTATTGCGGAGGCGGTGGTGCCGCGGACTTACCAGCCGGTGGTGGTGTTTGATCCGCTGCCGTGATTTTGTGAGATTCGAATTGCTGCTGTAATTTTTTGCCGCCGCGTTTTTCCTTTTTCATTCCTCAAAATTTATTCTGAGAGCGGCTGAATGTTTTCTTCGTGCTGCCTTACTCCTTCGCGGGTTGCGACCAGGGCGGGGTGATGCCGTTCATGCGTGCGTAGGCCACCAGCTGGCCCATGTGCTCGTTGGCGTGCACGATGATGCGCAGGTACATGGCCTCAACGGTGGAGTCGCGGTCGTGGATTTTCAGCTTGCGCCGCAGGTCCTTGGGCTTGACGGCGAGGTGGGCGGCCTTGACGGCTTCGAGCGAGCGCTTGAGCCAGGCGATGATTTCGGGCTTGGTGGTGACGGTCTTGTCCGCGTCTTCCTTCAGGTCGGCAGGCAGCTCGGGGCCGGTGGAGCGCAGCAGGTAGAAATTGGCGAGCACGATGTGCATGTAGACTTCGCCGGTGGAGCGCACGCCGGGCGCGGGTCGCCAGGAGAATTTATCGGCGGTGGTGGCTTCGGCGAGGGCCACGAGTTGTTTGGAAACGTGCAGCCATTCGCCGTCATAGCCCTGCCATAGGCCTTCGAGAGACTGGGCGGGAACGGCGGAGGCGGTGGCTAAGGTGAGAAAAATCAGCAGCAGAAACGCTTTCACGGGTGGCTCCCTTCGATCTTCGCGGTGCGGCGCAGGAGGAACAGGCGAATTCTACACCTGATAAAAAGACGGAACCGTGCGGAGGATGTAAGCGCGGCGGTTTTTTGTCGAAACCAGGAATGTCGGCGCTCCGACAATTAAAGTATTACTTTAAGTTACTGTTTAAGATATAAACGGTTCGAATGGCGTGTGCCAATTTCTGGAGATAATCCGATTCGAACGGTGTACGCAGCGTGACCTCTGGTTCTATATTTCTGAAAAAAACGACAGAAATCACCGAGCATCCCGCCAATCGTACTTATTGATTGGGGATTTCTACTTCGAAATACGTGCCAGTTTTTGCGGTGTTAATTGCTGTAACCACTCGCTCAAGGTGTTGTTGAATGAGTCGCCACCGCGAATTACCGAGAACTACAATGGCGATGACACGCTTCGCCAAGTTTTGTTGATAACGAATGTTCTTGTCGGTGGTGAGTAACACGTCGAAAGCGGCTTCTTCTGCCGCGCGCAGCAGATCACCGTTGCTGAGCGTGTCCCATCCCAGTTCTTGAGCTTTGATCACGGTGTGGCCAGTGAGGAATTGCCTTAACTGGTGCCGGTGTACCGTGGTCAAACAGAATTCGCATTTAGGAGTGAATGGAAGAGGCGAGGCTGCGTGCGGCGAATTCCAGGACGGCGGTAATCTGTTCGCGGGTCAGATCGAACCAATCCATGATTTCTTCGATACTTGCGCCGGTTTCGAGATTTTCAAATACGGTGGCGACGGGCATACGTGTCCCGCGAAAGACCCAGGCGCCGCTTACTTTCTCCGGGGAGCTTTCTACAGCGGGGCATTGCGACCTGTCGAGCGTAGACATGGAGCCTCCTTGCTCATCGTACACCGTTTTGCTGTGGGCAAAGACTATGGGCGGCATTAAAACGATCTCTATTTCGGAGGAATGTAAGCAACGCGCTTCCTGAACTTGTTCAAAGTGGCGACTAGAAGTGCCAGTAGAACGAATTGAATTCTAATTGAATTGTTACGGTATCAATGGACGGAGTCAGCAGCGCCCGTCACGAGTAGAATGGTATTTGCAAAAAGAAGTGCAAGAAAATACTACCGGAGTCTTCCCAACGAAGTAAAACCTGTGTCCGGCTACTCCCGGCATCGATCCCTCAAAAGAGCAGTTTGCCAATTGCAAGATTCGCGCTGCCATAATGCTACGTTCTCTGCTTCTTCACAGTCAATTGTGCCTACCTTGGACCATGCACTCAAAAAAAAATCCCCGCACTCGATGAATGAGCAGCGGGGATTTTTTGCTGACGTTAACTTCTGAGGTTAATAGATGTCGTATTGCTCCCAGTGGAGGGTGGCGTCGGACTGGATGATGATGTGTTTGTGCGAGGTTTGCTCGAGTTCGTCCATGAGCATGGACTC
>DATCOK010000150.1:0-6966 GCA_036564765.1 Candidatus Acidiferrum sp.
CAATTGTGTATTCCTCAGGAACCGGCGGGCGGCCCAAAGGATGCATGCTGACGCACGAAAATTATCTGGAACAGTGCATCGCGCTTACTGCCCTGTATCCCTTTGCGCCGGGCATGCGCTACTTGAGTATTCTGCCGACCAATCACGCCATCGATTTCATGGTGGGATTTTTCGGGCCGTTCATTTGCGGGGCGGCGGTGGTACATCTGCGGACGCTGCGGCCGGAGTTCGTGCGCGAGGCGTTTACCAAGTACAAGATCACATATGTGACCCTGGTGCCATTGGTACTGAAGAATTTGCAGAAGGGCTTGCAGGCGCGTTTTGACGCACTGCCAGAGGGGAAACGAAAGATGTTCAACGCGATGGTCGCGGTGAACAAGGCGTTGACGACAGCGCGGCCGAGGTTGAGGCTCAGCCGTCGATTACTTAAACAGGTGCATGAAGCATTCGGCGGCGAGTTGCGCGCCATCGTGGTGGGCGGCGCGTTTACCGAACCGGAAACGCTGCAATTTTTCTACGATCTGGGAATTCCGGTGGCCAATGCTTACGGGCTGACGGAAGCGGGTACGGGGATCACCGTAAATGATTTGAAACCGTTTCGCGCGGACACGGTGGGCAAGCCGCTGCCTGGCGTGGAGGTGCGCGTGATGAATCCCGACGCGCAAGGAATCGGCGAAATTGCGACGCGCAGCAAAATGGTGATGGCCGGATATTTGAATGACGCGGAATTGACGGCGGAAACGATCGTCGATGGGTGGTTGATGACCGGGGACCTGGGCCGATTGGATTCCAGCGGGCACCTGCAGCTCTTCGGGCGCAAGAAAAATATGATTGTGACCGAAGAGGGCAAAAATATTTATCCCGAAGACGTGGAAAGCGTGTTTGAAAGCCTGCCAGTGAAAGAGTTTTGTGTGTTTGCGGCCAATTACATCTGGCCGGAGCGAAGCATGGTGAGGGAGCAATTGATTCTGGTGCTGCACCTGGAGCCGGGCCAGACCCTAACCCAAGAATTACGCGAACAGATCGCGGCGCGAAATAATCGCCTGCTGAATTACAAGCGGGTGCACGGAGTCGTGGTATTCGATGAGGATTTCCCGCGGACGGCCTCAATGAAAATTAAACGCAATGTGCTGGCGGAACGAGTGGCCAAACTGGATCGCGGAAGCGCCGTTGTGGCACTGTGAAATACGCGCGACGAACTTGAATTCGCGGTACGGGGCCAGGCAGTTGCAACTTGCAACTGGCTGTTGAAGAGCGAACACGCAAATGAAAGAGCGATTCTTCGCGATTGTGAATCCCGCGGCGGGTGGCGGACGCTCCGCGAAACTAGCGGGTCCGGCATTGACGCGTTTGCGCGCGGCCGGCCTGCACGTGGACGTCGCGGCGACCAGCGCGCCGGGTCACGCGGTGCGGCTGGCTCGCGAAGCTTGTGAACAGGGCTACCGTAAATTTCTGGCCGTGGGCGGCGACGGCACCGGGCACGAAATTCTAAACGGAATTTTCGGCGGCGGCGCGCCCAGCGGCCGGGTGTCGATGGGTTTTCTTCCGTTGGGCACCGGCAATTCTTTTCTGCGTGACTTCACGCGCGACGGCGCGAAAGCTGCCCTGCAGGCGCTGCTGGAGCGCCGGTCGCGCACCATCGACCTGATGCGGCTCTCGCATGCAACCGGGGAAATCTATTCGTTCAACCTGGTTAGCCTGGGTTTCACCGCGAACGTCGGCGCGCTAACCAATCGGCATTTCAAACCGTTCGGCCATCTCGGGTACCTGCTTGGCGTATTTGTGCGTCTCGCGCAGTTGCGGCCGCTGACGTTTGCGGTGCGCTGCGATGACGACCAAGAGTGGGACCGCCGGCCGTGCCTGTTCCTCACCTTCAACAACAGCGCGTACACCGGCGGAACCATGTGGATCGCGCCCGGCGCGGACGCGAGCGACGGGCTGATCGAGTTTGTGCATTGGGGACCGATCGGGCGGCTAGCGGCGCTGCGCATGCTGCCCACCATTTACGATGGCAGGCATATGGATCACGTGCAGGCTTCGCGACGCGCGGTGCGCCACGTGGAATTTGACATGCCGCTGCCGGTGGACACCATGGTCGACGGCGAAGTTTTGGCGCTGCAGTGCCGCACGCTCGATATCGTGCCCGGCGCGGTGGACGTTTATATATGAGGCCAGCGTGGCTGGCGGTACGCGCCGCGATTCTCTGGGTATTGAGCCTGCTGCATTTTTTTATTGTCGCGCCAGTTCTGGTATTCCTGGGAATTTTTCTGGACCCGCGAAAGCACGATTATTTGCAGCGCGGCTTGTGCCGGCGCATCGTGTTTTTTTCTGGCGCCCGCGTGGAAGAGAAATATTCACCGGGGTTTGATCGTCAGCGCACGTGTTTCTTCATGGTCAACCACGTCAACGTTTTCGACCCCTTCGTGCTGTACACGGCCATCCCTCAGTACGTCCGCGGCTGGGAGCTGGAGTCGCACTTTAAAATTCCCGCCTACGGCTGGCTGATGAAGCGCTTCGGCAATGTGCCGGTGCCGGACGTGCGGCGCCCGTCGGATTTAAAGCGCATGTGGCGGCTCACGCAGGACGCGATTGACGGTGGCACCAGCCTAATTATTTTTCCCGAAGGGAAACGCACTCGCGATGGGCACGTCGGCGAATTTCAGGATGGCGGCTTTCGGGTGGCGCAGCAGTTGGGAATACCGATCGTTCCCGTCAGCCTGGTCGGTTCATTTCAACACCATCGTACCGGGCATTGGATGCTGTGGCCGGAGCGGATCACGGTGGTGTTTCACGACACGATTGACACTTCGGAGTTGAAAAAAACTGATGTGATCCAGTTGCGCGATCATGTTCGCGCGGTGATCTCCGAGCCGGTGGAAGAGCGCTTGAAGCAATCAGAAACATCTAAACAAAAGTAACGTAATGGAAGGCTCACTTATTTATCAGAAGGGGGCGCTTCGCCGTTCGGGTCTGTTACTTTTGCCGCTTGCTGACACCAATAGTTGGACTTTAAACGGTTGGGTGGCGCCGCATTGTATAGAATTTCGCAGTCGCAGAACCCTCCTTGAGCCCGGAGAACCTCGAAAATGTCGCCAAGATCGTCCAGCGAAAAATTGGCTGCTCTCAAAATCGTTTCTGAAATCGCATAATCGTGCGCACACGTTTTTCGCCGTTCAACGTCGGAGGGGGGACTGAGCTGATCGTCCAACTTCGCAAAAAAAATCCTTTTGCGAGAGGATTTTCAAGACGTCGGTAGTGATGCTGGCGATGTATTCGGTTGAATCTTTTTCCATGATTCGGCGAACCTACCACCGTAAATAACGGTGGTCAATAAGAGGGTCGCTAGAGGCTGAGTTTTATGCCCGGCAGGATGCGGCCCGCGCGAGTTTCCTGCCAGGTGTAGACGATGCGGTGGATGACGGTGATAGTGGAGACCACCGCGATGACCCACAGCACCGCGCCCATACGGTTGAAGAGTCCGCCGATAATAAGCAGTACGAGGCGCTCGGGGCGCTCCATGAAACCAACTTTACAAAGCGGAATGAGCGACTCCGCGCGGGCGCGCGCGTAGCTGACCATTACGGAACCGGCGGTGGCCACCGCGGCGAGCACCACGTACGGCGTGCGACCGCTCACCGAATAGTAGACGAGCAAACCCATGTACAGGGCCATGTCCGCGTAGCGATCCAGCGTGGAATCGTAAAACGCGCCGAAGGCGGTGACGCGATTCTGTTTGCGCGCGACTTGCCCATCGAGCATGTCCAGAAAGCCCGCGAAAAAAATGATGAATGCGCCGGTGCGGAATCCGCCCACGGCAAAGCGCACCGCGGCGCCAAAATTCACGACCAGCCCGAGGAAGGTCAGAAAATTGGGATTGACGCCGGTCGCCGCCAGAACGCTGACGATGCGATCGAGCAACCACTTGCTGCCGGTTCCGATGCCCCCAGTGAGTGTGGCCATATGAGCGGAGATAGTGTCTCAAACCGCGGCGATTTCGCGAAATTTCCTCCGGAAGATAAATTGTCGATCTTTTGAAAGGAGCCTCAGCTCGAGCCTGCGGGCAGTCCGAAGACCACGTCTCCAGAGTCATGCTTTAACTCAACGCCAAAAAAACCGCGCCTCGCGGTCAGGCTTGACGCACACCACTCCGCGCCCTACTATTTGGTCCTCAGCCGTTCCTTCCCGTGAAGAGACTCGTTACTTACGGCGCACATTTGTTGTTGATGATGGGGCTTGCCCAAGCCTTGCTAACCCCTGTGGCCCTGGGACAAAAGTCCCCGCCTCCTCCTCCCCCGCCTCCTCCCTCCAACAATCCACCTCCTGTGAATACTCCAGGCAATTTCGGGAACATCGATCCAAACAATTCGCAAAACTTGTCGCGCCAGGACCTGGTGCTGTTTCTTCAGGGGCGCGTCGTCACCACGGACGGCTCAGCGGTTCCCAATGACGCGTTGGTCGAGCGGGTTTGCGATGCGCAGGTCCGGCAACAAGTGCACCCTAGCCAGCACGGCGAATTCAGCATGCAGCTGGGATCCCGCAACGACTCGTTTCTGGACGCCACCGGACAACAGTCCTCTCGCCAAGAAACTTCCAACGCGAATGCGGGGATGGGAATTTCCCGCTTCGAATTGGCGAGGTGCGAACTGCGCGCGACGGTCGCGGGATTCAGCTCGAGTGTCGTCAACCTGGTGGATCTCTCCGGTTCGCTGAGCAATGTGGATGTGGGAAAGATCGTGGTGCAACGCCGCAACAAGGTGGAAGGCCAGACCCTGAGCGCTTCCGCCTACCGAGCGCCGAAAGACGCCATCAAGGCCTATGAAAAAGGCGTGCAGGCCCAGAGCAAAGGCCAGTTAGCCAACGCTCAGAAGAATTTTGAAAAGGCCGTGCAGGTCTATCCCAAGTACGCGAATGCCTGGTTTCAGCTGGGAACCGTTCTGCAGAAAGAGCAGCAGAAGGATGAGGCCCGCAAGGCGTTCGAGCAGGCAGCTTCCAGCGATAGCAAGTTCCTGCCACCTTATTTATCGCTGGCGACCTTGTCCTATGAGGCCAGCAGCTGGAAAGACCTTCTGAGCTATACCGACCACATTCTGGATCTGGACCCGCTGAATCGCGTGGCGGGTTATGTGTTGGATCTGGATTCGACCAGTTACACCGCGGCCTATTTCTTCAATGCAGTGGCAAATTACAACCTCAACAAATTTGCGGAAGCGGAAAAGAGCGGTCTCAAAGCCGTGCGGCTGGACCTGATGTCTCGTTTTCCGCAAGTGCACCTCCTGATGGCGGATATTTTTACGCGAAAAGGCAGCTATGACATGGCCATCGTAGAGACGCGGACCTATCTGGAATTAGCTCCGCACGGGAAGAACGCGCCTGCGGCACGCGAACAATTGACAAAATTGGAAAAGATAAACGGCGCGGTTTCCGCAGTCGGTAAAGAAGACCAAAAGTAATTCGCGGCCTTGAGCATCGAACTCCACCCTCAGGGATTCCGAGACACGCGATAAGACGTACCTCTGCGTTTACCTCACAAAGATTCAATCATTCAATTTTCGGCGCGGGAGCTATCTGGTGGGGGCTTTTGTGACTACAAAATGCAGAAGCGGAGAGGATTCTTAGTCGCCGGTGGGGTTGGTGCGCATGTAGCGCCACGGGTTAACCGGAGCGTTGTTCATGCGGACTTCGTAGTGCACGTGCGGGCCGGTGGAGCGGCCGCTGATGCCGGTGTAGCCGATCACTTCGCCGCGCTTCACGCGCGCCCCAGGAATGGCAGAGAAAGAGGAGAGGTGGGCGTACCAGGTGGTTATACCAAACCCATGGTCGATCACCACGAGGCGGCCGTATCCGGAGTGGTTCTCTGCATTGATTACGACGCCGTCTGCGGTGGCGTGCACGGGCGCGCCGTAATCGGAGGCGACGTCAACGCCACGATGGAAGGCGCCTTCACCACTAAACGGATCGAGGCGCTCGCCAAAGCTGTCGGTGATATGCCCAAGCACCGGCCAAATCGCCGGGGTGTAGGTCGAGTCGGCAAAGCTCATCGCGGGCATCAGGCGCAGACCGGTAGTCGAAACGGTGATGACCGCGGCGTTGCGCTTCAGAAAGGTGTACTGCTCGACGGAGCGCTCAAAGGCGTCCTGCGCGGTGGTTGGTGCATCCGGTTCGTCGAAGGCGGCAGGATGGTAGCGCAGCACTCCGTAAGTCATGGCCACTTCGGTGGCTAGAGACTGCAAAGAGTCGAGGCGCTGGTTGGTGTCAACCACGGTGCCCTGCAGTTGCTTGTACTGCTTTTTGAGAGTTTCCTGGTCGTGGCGCAGCGCGTTGTAGTTTCCAACCTTCCAGAGCATGCGGGAATACGACCCGATGGCGGCGACGACGGTAACGCTGCCAATCAAGACCAGCGCGGCTAGCGCCTGCAGCAGATAGGCGGACAACACCACCTTGCGCATTCTGCCGGCCGTCGAGGCGACATAGAAGGTGTAGTTCTTACCAGACATTGCCAGGAAGGGCCTCTGCCCTGTCTTGCCATGACGCGAAGGAAACTCCCGCCAGCAGCGTTCCTATTGTAGCAAAGTCCTGGTTGCGAGCTGGGGTTTGCATCGCTCGGGCATACTATTGGGGCTGGGTGTTAGAGTCAATCCTGTATTTCCCTGTTCGTGGAACAGGCTAATGAAAACTGGCCCCTGTACGGAGGGACAGGATTCGACGGAAATAGAGAAGCTGTACTTTGCGAGTACGTGTACAGGAGTGTATTTTTGGCCAGAGGCGTTGGTGGCGTGGGCGGCGGCGAAGAGAGGGTGCTGGAGCGGATCCGCCGGGCGTTCGGGGTGCGCGGCAGCGCGCAGTCGCGTGCGAAGTTTGTGGCGTTGGGCATGGGAGATGACGCGGCGCTCGTGCGGCCGTCGCCGGGCTACGAGACGGTTCTTACCTGCGACTGGTTTTTAGAGGGGACGCACTTTTTGCGAGATA
>DATCOK010000151.1:0-6523 GCA_036564765.1 Candidatus Acidiferrum sp.
GGTTGGCCGCTGGCAGCGAGACTAGCCAGCGGGACGAATCCGGCCGTCAGATTTTCTTTCTCGACGTATCCTTCCACAACAATGCCCGCGATATCCGGCGCGGCCTCATAAATCGCCTGTTCCACCGCTTGCTTCGCGCTAGCTGACGAAGAGGCACAACTCCCGCCTCCGCCCGCCATTTTTATCGTGACCAGGCCCGCGTCATCAATACCAAGCAACTCCACGGTACCGCCATGCAGCCGTAGCGCGTGCCCCGTTTTCTCCAGCGCCTGTAGCACCCGCGTCTTCATATCCACGGGATGCAATCCATACAACAGCAAAACGCTGCGCACCAGTTCATCGCGCCCAAACGTATCGATAATCGACTTGCTCGCCGCTCCGCTGTTCCCCACTACCTCCAGCATGCGCTCCAGGCACGCCCCGTGCAGCGCCATCAACGCCTGCACCAAATCTTTAGCCTTCGCGCGCAGCACTGGGTCGCTAGACCCTTCGAGCGCCTGCACGATTTCGTGGATCGATGCGATCTGCTCTTCGACTTCTTTCTGTTTGCTCATTCCTGCCTTCCCCTAAAACTCGGACCGGTGAGAACGGAAGGGACCAGCATTTTCCGTCCTCACCGGATTCGCACCACTTGTATATGCTCTTTCGTTTTAGGGTTGAAGCCCAAACATCGGCGAGTGATGAGTCTCCAATACCTTCCCATCGCCCAGGTACATGTGCACCCCGCACGGCAGGCATGGATCAAAACTGCGCACCGCGCGCATAATGTCGATGCCCTTGAATTTGTCCGGGCCGTTTTCTTCGAAGATCGGCGTGTTCTGCACCGCATCTTCGTACGGACCTGGCGTCCCGTAAATGTCCCGCGGATTCGCGTTCCACGGCGTTGGTGGATACGGATGATAATTCGCAATCTTCCCGTCGCGAATCACCACGTGATGCGAAAGCACCCCGCGTACCGCTTCATGGAAGCCGCAACCGATCGCGTCCTGCGGCACTTTGAAGTCCGACCAGGTCTTGGTCCGCCCGGCATGCAGTTCTTCCAGGGCCTTTTCCGCGAAGTGCAGCGCCGCGCAAGCCGCATACACTTGGAAGTACGTCCTCGCCCGGTCCCGCTCGATCGCGTTGCTCCACTGCGGAACCTTCCATTCGAACTCCACTTCCGGCAACGACATCGTCTTCGGTAGATACATCTTTACGCTATGTCCCGTGGCCTTGATGTACCCGATGTCCACCAATCCCGCCAGCGCCGTCGACCACAACCGCGCAATCGGTCCGCCGCCCGTGTCCATCGCCAAATGTTCACCGGTGCGCTTGTCCAGCCACCGCGGCGACATCACCCACGTGTACTTATCCTTGAAATCCCGCTTCTGCGGCCGCGGAATCGTTGTCTGGTTCCACGGGTGGTTCTGATCCACCGGGTTCCCTAGCGGATCGGTCTTCACAAACGTCTCGGAACTCTTCCAATCGTCGTAATAAGAACTGCCCAGCAAAATGCGGATGTTCAGGTTGATGTCCACCAAGTCCGTGGTCACCAGCTTTCCATCAATCACCATTCCAGGCGTCACGAACATCTTGCGGCCCCAGGCCGTCATGTTCTTATAGGTGTAGTCGCAATGGTCCGGATCGTTGAACGAGCCCCAGCACGCCAGCAGGATACGCCTCCGTCCCACCTCTTCGTATCCCGGCAGCGCTTCGTAGAAGAAATTAAATAGGTCGTCGTGCAGCGGCACCACTTTCTTCATGAACTCCACATACTTCATCAATCGCACGATGTAGTCGGTGAATAGCTGCACCGTCGCAACCGTTCCCACGCCGCCTGGATACAGCGTCGAGGGATGCACGTGCCGCCCTTCCATCAGGCAGAACATCTCGCGCGTCATGCGGCTCATCTGCAGCGCTTCGCGATAAAACGCCCCAGTAAACGGGTTGAGCGCCTTCATGATGTCCGCGATAGTCTTGAAGCCGTGCAGTTTCGCGCCGGAAGCGGCAGTCTTCTCCGCCTTTTCGTACACTCCTGGATTCGTCTCCTTCACCATCTGCTCGCAGAAGTCCACGCCGACCAGGTTGTCCTGAAATATATTGTGGTCGAACATATACTCGGCGGCTTCCCCGAGGTTCACGATCCATTCCGCGATCGCCGGCGGCCGCACCCCAAACGCCATGTTCTGCGCATACGTCGCGCAAGTCGCATGGTTGTCGCCGCATATTCCACAGATGCGGCTGGTAATAAAGTGCGCGTCGCGCGGATCCTTGCCCTTCATGAAAATGCTGTAGCCGCGAAAAATCGATGAGGTGCTGTGACACTGCGCCACCTTGCGATTTTCGAAGTCGATCTTCGTGAAAATGCCCAGGCTTCCCACAATTCTGGTTATGGGATCCCAGTTCATATCCACCAGCTTGCCAGACTTGCTGGGGGTCTTCTCGAGCGGAACCGTTGTTGTGCCCATAATCCTTCGCTCCTTTAATCTTTTAGAAAATTAGTAGGTTCTCGGGCTATAGCCGGTGGTCAGCTCCGGTCGTGCATGCCGCCACTTTGGTTCTTTGTTCACCGTGTCGTTCGTAAATTTGCGCAACGCGCGAACCGCCGTCCCGTAAACTCCAATCGTGCCCGCGGAAACGCGTGCCCCCGGCGGTTCATCCATGAACGGCATGAACTTGTCTGGAAAGCCCGGCATCGTGCATCCAATGCAAATCCCGCCGACGTTCGGGCAGCCACCGATCCCCGCCATCCACCCGCGTTTCGGCACGTTGCAATTCACCACCGGGCCCCAGCAGCCCAGTTTCACAATGCATTTCGGTGAACCGTACTCCTTCGCAAAATCGCCCTGCTCGTAATATCCCGCGCGGTCGCACCCTTCGTGCACCGTCTGCCCGAAGAGCCACATCGGTCGCAGTTGGTCGTCCAGCGGAATCATCGGAGCCAGCCCCGAAACCTGATAAAGAAGATAGAGCAGCGTCTCCATGAAGTTATCCGGCTGCACCGGACAACCAGGCACGTTCACAATCGGCAGCCCCGCCACCGATTTCCAATCCCAACCGAGATAATCCGCCAGCCCCATCGCACCCGTCGGATTTCCCGCCATCGCGTGAATCCCGCCATACGTGGCGCAGGTCCCGCACGCCACCACCGCCAGCGCCTTCGGAGTCAGCCGGTCGATCCACTCGTTGGTTGTAATCGGTTGACCGGTCTTCGAGTTCGTCCCCATCGCCGCCCAATAGCCCTCGGCCTTGATACTCTCGTTGGGAATCGATCCTTCAATCACCAGGACAAAGGGATCCAGTCTCCCAGCCTCGGCGTCGTACCAGAACTTCATAAAATCGTCGCCATTTTCATAAGCCAGCACTGGATTATGCAGGTGCACCTTCGGCAGGCCCGGAATCGCCCCGAGCAACACATCCTCAATGCTTGGCTGCGTCGCCGCCGTTATCGATACGGAATCTCCATCGCATCCAAGGCCCGAGGTCATCCACACGATGTGGACATCCGAAATCGGCGGTTTTTTTTGAGTTACGCGACCGTACGGAACTGCGTCTGCGGCCATGGCGGCGTTCTCCTTTGTGGGTTGCAATCAGAACGAACTGGTGGGTGCCCAAGCATTAACAAATCAACATATATGTCTCAGTGACACACGTCACAAGTAGGCTGCGGCTGTTTTACTACTAAGAACTTTTCCCCATCCCACATAAGGTTTTCCCTGTGGCAACCAAGAGGAACAAACGAAAGGTTTTATTCCGGCTAAACGAGGTGAACAATTCCGAAGAACAACTTTATTTGATACACAGCATAAAAATACTTATCAATCACGATCTGCTAGCTAATCCGTCCCGATGTGCGCGCTCTTCTCCGTCAGCGTCGACTCAATCGCATGCTGCACCAACTCCCGCGCATTCTTCAGCGACAACTTCTCCTTAATATGCGCCTGATAAGACTCCACGGTCTTCACGCTGACGTGCAGCTCGTCGGCAATCTGCCGTGTCCCGTGCCCCGCCCCAATCAATCGGTAAACTTCCAGCTCTCGGTCGCTCAAAGTCCCTAGCGGATCTGCCTTCGTCCTCCCCGCACCGTGGACGAACTGCTCCAGCATCTTGTTCGTGAGCCGCTCGCTCAGGTAAACCTTTCCTTCCAGAATCCGCCGTATCGCCACCAGCACCCGCTCGGTGGCCTCCTGCTTCATGATGTAGCCGTTGGCCCCCGCCCGCAGCGACCGCTCCGCGTAAATCGACTCGTCGTGCATCGACAGAATCAGCACCGGCAACACCGGCTCTTTTACCCGCACCGTTTTCAACAACTCCAGCCCGTCCGGCCCGTCCAGCGACAAATCGATCACCATTAAGTCGGGCTGCACGCTGGCAATCGCCTGCAACGCCGAAGGCGCCCCATCCGCTTCCCCGCACACCATCAAATCCGGTTCGCGGTCGATCAGCAAACCCAGCCCCTGCCGCACAATCGGGTGATCATCCACCAGAAATATTTTAGCTTTCGCTCCGGGACCGTTACTTTGCGTTCGACTTAACACTGCAGGCCATCCTTGAGGAATCAAACCAAGAAAACAAATGCAGAAAATTAATATCAGAAAATCAATCAGTTCATCCGCTGCGCCAGATTCGGTATCGGAAAAAAACAGAACACCGTAACGCCGTGTTCCGCGTTCCGCCGCACTTCCAGCGACCCGCCCACCATTCTGGCCCGATAATTCATGATGTTCAACCCCATCCCCGTGCGTTCCGGCACCGCCGGCATGCCCACGCCGTTATCGCGGATTGATAGCGTTCCCTCGCCTGCGCTCGCCGCCAGCCGAATGTGCAGCTCTTTGGCGCGCCCGTGCTTCAACGCGTTATTCATCGCCTCGCGCGCAATGTGGTACAGATGCGTCGCCACATTCACATCATTGATCAACACCGGTGCATCGCATTCGAACCGGCAGCTCACTCGAAACAAATCCTCGGTCTCTTCCGCGCACTGCCGGAGCGCCGCCATCAATCCTTCCGCCTCCGACACCACCGGCAAAAGCCCGCGCGCCAGTTCCTTCGTCTTGCGAATCGCGTCATTCACCAGCCGCACAATCTTTGCCGCGTCCGCCGACTCCTGCTCCGACTCCTCCGAAAGTTTTTCCTCCAGCACTTTGCTCAGAAACGCGATGCCCGTCAGATGCTGCCCCAGCCCGTCATGCAAATCCTGCCCGATGCGCCGCTGCTCCCGCGCGCTCACTTCCAGGATGGCTTTCTCCAGTTGCTTCCGCTCCGTCACATCGATGCCTGTCGCAATCGTGTGCGCCACGCCCTGCCCGCGCAGCACCGTCGTCGACCAAGAAATCAACCGCGGCACTCCTTCGCGCGTCAGCCAGTGACTTTCATAATCCGCCGGCGCCCGCCCCATCCGCGACTCCGCCAACAAATTCTGGAATCCCTCCACCTCTTCCGGCGCCAGAAACAACTCCCAGATAAATTCCCCTTTCACATCCGCGAATGAATACCCAGTAGTCTGCTCGCACGCCCGGTTGAACCGCACGATGCGTCCTCGCGGATCCAGCACCACCACCAATGCTCCCACCGTATCCAGAATCGCCGAAAGCACATTCCGTTCCTGCTCCAGTTCGCTTTCCGCGCTCTTCAGCTCCGTAATATCCACGCCCACGCCGTGAATAAACCACGGCTGCCCATCCTCCCGCCGGATCATCTTCGCTTCACAGTGGAACCACAGCACCCGCCCGTCCCGCGCCATCACCCGGTACGCCGACCGCAGCGGCTGCCCCGACAAAAACATCTCCGCCGCTTCCGCGCTCCATCTCTGCTTGTCGTCCGGATGAATCTGCTGGTACCAGCGCATCGGATCTTCTAGCCACTCTGTCTGCGAAAACCCCAGCGCCTCCTCAATCTGCGGGCTCACATACGCTTCGCCAATTCCCTGGTCCAGATACGCCATGAACACCAGCGCCGGTATCTGCTCCACCAGCGCGCGATATCTTTCCTCTACGTTCAGCGCCCGCGCCACCGGCTCGGGATCAATTTTCTTTCGCGGCCCTTCCTCTACCACCCGCCCGCGAAAAAACACCTCCGCCAATCCCTTCAAGGTCTCTTCCGCCTCGAAAAGATGCGCCTCACTCTCCAAAACATCCGGTAAGCCCGGCGAATTCCGCCACAGCTCCTGCCCCAGGGGTTTCTCACTCATGTCGTCTCGCCGTTCTCCACCCGCCCGCACATCGAACTTCGCGTCAATCTTCTTTCACTCCACTACGCCGCCGCCCTCGCCAACTGGGTTCCTTATTCATGGATGCCTGCGTGAACCGCCGGAGTGCATGAATCGCGCGCCCATAGGTGGCTACCGCGTTGGACGACAATAGCGAACCCGGGGGTTGGTCCATGAACGGCATAAATTTGTCCGGAAATCCCGGCATCGTGCATCCGATGCAGATCCCTCCAACGTTCGGGCACCCGCCGATCCCCGCCATCCATCCGCGCTTCCCGACGTTGCACTGCACCACCGGCCCCCAGCAGCCCAGCTTCACGATGCACTGTATTCCGC
>DATCOK010000152.1:0-5240 GCA_036564765.1 Candidatus Acidiferrum sp.
TGCCATGGATCTGGCGCGGCGGCTGCAAAAAAAGAAATTCCCTGCGTTCGTGTTGCCCCCGCAAGGAAATAAATATTATCGCGTGCAGGTCGGCCCGTACTCGGACCTCAAGTCCGCCGAAGCCGCGAAGAAGGGCCTCGAAAGTGCCGGCTTCAGAGCCATCGTGAAGCGCGGATGAATCGTAAAAGTTGGTTCGCGGATCTGCGTCCGTTTGCGGGCGCGCGTATCTCTTCTGGCTGGCGCTTGCTGATCGCCGCGGTTTCGGGCGCGGCATTGTCTCTCTCCTACTTCGGTTTCTACCTCAGCATATTTACGTGGATTTGCCTGGCGGTTTTGTTGCTAGCGGTGATTGGCCCGCGCCCGCGGGTGGCCTTTGGCTGCGGCTTTCTGCACGGGCTGGTCTTTTGCATTTCGTCTGTGCCGTGGATCGCCACGGTGCTGGCGGTGCATGGCGGAATGTCGCGGGCGGCCGGGTGGGGCGTGCTACTGCTGATCGCCACGGTGTGGGGGATTCTGATCGGCTGCTTCGCGTGGACCGTGCAGCGGATGGCGCGGCATAGCCTAGAGCTGGCGTGCATCGGCGCGCCATTCGTGTGGGTCAGCTTCGAATTTGCGCGCGCGCACCTGCCGGAGATCAGTTTTCCGTGGAATCTGCTCGGCTATCCGGCGGCAGGCAATCTGGGGATTTTGCAAATCACCACGGTGACGGGGATTTACGGCGTGTCGTTTGTGGTGGCGGCGTTCAACGCCATGCTGGTGTGGAGCGACGCGGGGCAGCCGGCGATTGCGCGGCGGCGGCTCATCAAAGTGGTCGGAGTGGCGGCGGGCATCATTATGGTGATGCTGATCGGGCCGCGGCTCGTGCCGCAGCAACCGGCCAAACATTTGGCGCGCGCGGTGCAGCTGAATTTTCCGGAGGCGCCAGAGTACGGTTCGAACTGGTTTGCCACTCACGTCGGCGACATGGCCGACGCCACCCGTCTGAGCCTGGACGTCGACAAGGCCAAGACCGATCTGCTGGTGTGGCCGGAAGCGCCCGCGCCGTTTTCGTATCAGGACGCGCAGTTTGCGCGCTTCGCTTCGAATCTGGCGGCAAAATTCGGGCACCCATTCATTGTTGGTGTCGTGGAGTGGAAGCAGCCCACCGATGGTTCCATTTCGGCGGCGCACGCGGCGCTGGTGCCGTACAACAGTGCGCTGATGTTCAATCCGCAGGGCCAGCGGGTTTTTTCCTACGACAAGATGCATCTCGTGCCATTCGGCGAGTACGAACCGTTCCCGCTGATTCACAATGTGGTCAGCAGTGTTTCCGGCGAAGTGGGCGGCTTTCGCAAAGGCTTAACCCACAACCTCGGCGCGTTACCCGGTGGATTTTCGTTCGGGCTGTTTATCTGCTACGAAGCGATTTATCCCGGCGAGATTCGGCACTTCGCGGCGGATGGCGCGAACGTGCTCGTGAATATTTCTAATGACGGCTGGTTCGGGCGCTCCGCCGCGCCGGAGCAGCATTTGCTGATGGCGCGGGTGCGCGCGGTGGAGAACCGGCGCTGGATGATTCGCGCCACAAATAACGGATTTACCGCTTCGGTCGACCCTTACGGCAGAATTTACGAGCCGCTGCCGCCGGATGTCCGCGCCGGGGCCGATTTGCCGTACGACTTTCGCACCGATCGGACCATTTACGCGCGCTTCGGCGATTGGTTCGCTTGGCTGTGCGTAATCGTTTCCGCTATGCTCTTGGCTTCAACTTTCTGGAAAGGAAATGTTTCGCGCGACAGTATTCCGATCCCGGTGGATTTTTTGGCTTCGCCGATCACCGTGGTGCCGAATGCGGTGACGTCGCGCTCCTCGGTATGATTCTCGAAGATCTGCAGCACAAGTACGAAGGCTTGAAGCAGCGCATCACCCTTGTGCGGAGTTATCTTTGACGCCCCGCAATATCGCGACCGCCTGAAGTCCCTCGAAGCGCGCGTCGCTGACCCTAATTTCTGGAGCAATCAGGACGCCGCCCAGGCGGTGTTGCGCGACCGCAAGCGCGCGGAAGACCAGGTGGCCGCGGACGAAAAGCTGGCGTCCCTGTCGGAAGACATCGAGACGTACATCAACCTGGCCCAGGAAGAGACCAACGCCGAGCAGCGCACCGATTTGCTGAAGGATCTCGACCGCGAGTTGAACGGTGGCGAGTCGTACGTCGCCGAACTGGAAACCAGGACGCTGCTCTCCGGCGAGAACGATCATCTCAACGCCATCATGACCATCAAGCCCGGCGCCGGAGGCACGGAATCGCAGGACTGGGCGTCCATTTTACTGCGCATGTACCTGCGCTGGGCGGAGCGCAAAAAAATGAACGCGTCGGTGCTGGACGAGACGCCGGGGGAAGAGGCGGGCATCAAGTCGGCGACGATTCAGTTCACCGGAGAAAATGCGTATGGTCTGCTGACCGGCGAGACCGGCGTGCACCGCCTGGTGCGCATTTCGCCCTTTGACCAGGCGGCGCGGCGCCACACTTCATTCGCTTCGGTATTTGTGATTCCTGAAATCGACGACAAGATTGAGATCGACATCAAGCCGGAAGAGCTGCGCATCGATACTTTTCGCGCCGGCGGCGCCGGCGGGCAAAACGTCAACAAGGTGGAGACGGCGGTGCGCATCACGCACCTGGCCACCAACATCGTGGTGCAGTGCCAGGCGGAGCGCAGCCAGCACAAGAACCGCGAAATCGCTATGAAGATGATGCGCTCGCGGCTATACGACCTGGAAATTCAGAAGCGGCAGGCGGCCACGGACAAGCTCGACGAATCGAAGCTGGACATTTCGTTTGGCAGCCAGATCCGTTCTTACGTGATGCAACCGTACCGGTTGATCAAGGACCACCGCACCAAGTTTGAGGTGGGCGACGTGGATCGGGTATTGGACGGGGATCTGGATCCGTTTATCCGGTCGTATCTGATGGCGAAAAAGACCAAAGGCAAGCTGAGTGTGCAGTTGGATGACGCCGACGTTTAGGGGAAATTGCAAGACGATTGGGAATGGATCGCGGCAGCGGAACCCTTTAATGCGATTAAAAGCCGTTCGCAGCGCCCCTAACGCATTTGGATTCAGTAATTTGATTCGCTTCTTTTCGAATGGTACCGTGGATAGGTACCACCTATAATAGGAAATGCGCTGCTACGCGCGCCTGCTGCCGTTGTTCCCGGCGAGATCACTAAGGAGAACCTGTTTTGAGCGAAGCCTTACGTAATTTTCTGTTTACCTCGGAGTCCGTGACCGAAGGGCACCCGGACAAAATTGCCGACCAGATATCTGACGCGGTCCTCGATGAAGTGATGAAGCAAGACCCCATGGGACGGGTCGCTTGCGAAACTTTGGTGACCACCGGCCTGGCAGTGGTCGCGGGAGAGATTACCACCACCGCGCATGTTAACTACGACGAGCTGGTGCGCGACACAATTCGCGGCGTAGGCTACGACCGCGCCAAGTATGGCTACGACGCGGAAACCTGCGCGGTGCTGTGCACGGTAAAGCGGCAGTCGCCGGACATTGCCATGGGCGTGGACACGGGCGGCGCGGGCGACCAAGGTTTGATGTTCGGCTACGCCTGCGACGAAACGGATGAGCTGATGCCCATGCCCATCCAGTTGGCCCACCGCCTCACGCAGCGCCTCGCGGAAGTACGCAAATCCAAGAAAGTTGATTTTCTTCGGCCCGACGGCAAGTCGCAGGTCACCATCGAATATCGCGACGGACGACCGGCGCGCATCGAAGCGGTAGTCGTCTCCACGCAGCACGGCGACAAAGTTTCCAACGAAGAGCTGCGCGAAGCGATCACCACGCTGATCATCAAGCCGATTATTCCCGCGGCCATGCTCGATTCCAAAACCAAGTACCACATCAATCCTACGGGGCGCTTTGTGATTGGCGGACCGATGGGTGATGCCGGCGTGACCGGGCGCAAGATTATTGTGGATACCTATGGCGGATACAGCCGGCACGGCGGCGGCGCGTTTTCGGGCAAGGATCCCAGCAAGGTGGACCGCTCGGCGTGCTACATGGCGCGCTACATTGCGAAGAATATTGTGGCGGCGGGATTGGCCAGCAAAGCGGAAGTGCAACTGGCTTACGCGATCGGCGTGGCGGAACCGGTTTCGGTGATGGCTGAAACGTTTGGGACGGCGACGGTGGATGAAGAAAAAATCACCTCGCTGATTCGCGAACATTTTTCACTGACGCCCAAGGGCATTATCGACGCGCTCAATCTCCGCCGGCCGATTTACAAGCCGACCGCTGCATACGGCCACTTTGGCCGCACGGGACCGGGTTTCACCTGGGAAAAGACGGACCGTGCCGATGCGCTGCGAACCGCGGCGGGACTTGGAGCTCCGGCGAAGGCCACCGCGGAAGTGGGCGCGCGACGCTGATTTTTCGCAGCCAAAATTGTTTTTAAATATTTTGTACCCCTTTCCTCGCGCGAGTGTTCTCGCCGGAAAATTTAATCAAGGAGCATTTCATTGGCTACTGCCGAACTGAAAAAAGGTGATGTGAAAGATATCGGGCTGGCGGACGCCGGCAAACGCAAGATCGAGTGGGCCCAGCAGCAGATGCCGGTGCTCGAATCGATTCGCAAACGGTTCCTGAAGGAGCAGCCGCTGAAGGGCTTGCGCGTTTCGGCGTGCCTGCACGTGACCAGCGAGACCGCCAATCTGATGATTGCGCTGCGCGACGGCGGCGCGGACGCGGTGTTGTGCGCTTCGAACCCGCTTTCGACGCAAGATGAAGTGGCGGCTTCGTTGAATCGCGATTACAACATTCCTACCTACGCGATCAAGGGCGAGGATAACGAGACGTATTACTCGCATTTGCGCGCGGCGCTGGACCACAAGCCGCAATTCACCATGGACGATGGCGCGGACCTGGTGTCCGAGGTGATTGCGGGTACTGAAGAGACCACCACCGGCGTGATTCGTTTGCGGGCGATGGCCAAGGACGGAACGCTGAAGTATCCGATTATCGCGGTGAATGACGCGATGACCAAGCATTTTTTTGATAATCGCTACGGAACCGGGCAATCGACGATTGACGGCGTGATTCGCGCCACGAATGTTTTGATTGCCGGGCTGAAAGTGGTGGTGGCCGGGTACGGATGGTGCGGGCGCGGCGTGGCCATGCGCGCCAAGGGACACGGCGCCGATGTCATCGTCACCGAAATCAACCCGACCAAGGCCATCGAAGCCGTTATGGAC
>DATCOK010000153.1:0-7664 GCA_036564765.1 Candidatus Acidiferrum sp.
CGGTCCCTTTGTGCACCAGTCGTGGTACTGGCGCAGCCGCCACAGCATCCACGAAAAAGAAAAGCACTTCGAGCCTATCCCCAACGGCTTTCGCATGAGCCGCCACGAACCCTCCTCCAACAGCGCGCCCTACAAACTTCTTCGTTATTTCTCCGGTGAAGCCACCACAACCATGATCGATTTTGTGCTTCCCAATATGCGCCTAGAGGAAATTCGCAGCGGCCACTTATGGTTTTCGAGCCGCGCCACTGTCACGCCAGTACAACGCGATTTGTGCCGCATCGATTTTGTCGCTGCCTGGAATCTGGTGCGCTGGATGCCGCTGGTGGTTCCGATTTTTCGCGCATTCGCGGCCAGATTCTTGCGCCAAGACCAGCAAACCATGATTCAGCAAGCCGAAGGATTGCAACACGACCCACACCTCATGCTGATCGACGACGCCGACCGCCCGGCGAAATGGTATTTTGCGTTGAAAGCTAATTTGCTCGAGTCCAGGACTACTGGCTCTCCCATGGTCCATCCCATGTCCGGGCCGGTGACGCTACGCTGGCGCAGCTGAAGACGCTATATCGGCCGCGCGATCTTCGGAAAATCCAGCCAAACCTTGATCCCACAAAAGTGCGCGCCTTCCGTGCAGATTGGCGTTGTCACTCCCGCCCGTACATAACAAGGCGGCCCAACATAGCGCGCCAGCTCCGGGTGAACTTCGCGCAACTGCTCCACTTCATCCATCGATGCCTGATAAATCTCCTCCTGCGCGTTGAAGCAGGTGCGCATCGTCCATTTGTGCAACAGGTGCAGCAGCGAACCCGTTTCCACCACGCGAATCGATTTGGCATTGGGCAGCAGGTACAAAGCGATTTCCAGCGGCACGCCGCGATCCAGCAATTCATTTTTTGCAGCCCACGCATCCCCCATGGCCCGTTCGTAGACTTCCAGCGCCCGGGGATTCTGCTTCAGTAATCTCGGCGTGATGAAATCCGGCTCGCGCGTATCCGTCAGCGTCAACAGCGGCCGTGATCCCGGAACCAGGCGATGCCGCTGGTCCTGGCTGTCCGCTGTGTGGCTGATTTTTTTCGCGAAGGTGTAATTCACGTGCTGCAACGCCCGCATCATCGGCGCATGGACGCCCACATTCAGAGTTTCGAGGCGGTACAGGTTTCGCGCCGGGTTCAGAAGTCGGTCGATCGCTTCGCGATCCGAGCATTGCGCTTCCGTGAGCCCAACTACCGCTCGATACGATTGCGCGATCACTCTGGGCGCATTCGCCGAATAGTCGATCAATTTGGAAGTGCGGCCCTGCAGGTTCGCATCGAACTCTGCCGTGAACTGTCCTCCCGGGGCCCTGTTGCCATTGGCTCCGTTAGGCGCCGCTCCATCCGAAGGAAAATCTCCCCGGTCACTCCACTCCGGAAGTTCTTCGATCGGCTCCGTGCCAAAGCGATCAAAAAATTGCGCATCCACTTCGCGCACCTGCGCAACCATCGCGCCAATTATCGTGCGAGCCTCATTCGGCGTGTCGCACGCCGTGCTCATGCGCCACAAACGGTGCAGCACAATCCCTGAGACCGTGTGCACCATGGTGGTGAACGCCGCCACCGGTAGCGCGTAGCGCGCAATCTCAATCGATCGTTTCTCAGCCGAGCGCTCGATCTTTTGCGCCCGCTTAGGATGCGACATCGGGCCGATATGCCAGATTCCGCTCAGTATCTCGCGCGCATCCGGCACCAGCAGCGCCGATAACTCGCGGTAGTTGTCCCACGCCCGTGCCACCGCGCGCTCGTAGATCTCCCGGCTGCCTTCATCAAAAAAAAGCGACAACGCCGGAACATATGCGTGCGCGCGATCCAGCCGTACATACCGCTGGCTCTGCTGCTCGGAATTGTAGAAAGGATGTGCGTGCAGGAACGACCACACAAATTGTCGGCTTACATTTTCCAGCCCAAATTCGAAATGCGCGTGCTGGTAGACCGTGTGGTGCCCGCTGTAGAACGTGCCTGCGCCGATGTTCACCCGCTGCTTGTCGGTAATTTCGTCCGGCCCGATCAGTCCCGGCGCATAGCAGGTGCGCGCTGCTGCCATAGCGGAGTCAAAAGGATGCGCAAAGCAACTGCGCAAGGTGATCCGCGGCGCTCCGCTCTCCACCAACTCGCCGGAGCGCGCACCTTCAAACATGCGGGATTGATCGGCCACGATGGAACGCTATTCTACACGCACATTCAAGCAGACACACCACGGCCAGATAGGCTCGTGATGGAATATTTTTGATTTTTTTACTGGTGGGAGACTTACTTCTTCGCTGCGTTGGCCTTTGCCGCCGCGTCCGCGTACTTCTTCGTAAACCGCTCCACTCGTCCGGCAGTATCAATCAACTTTTGCTTGCCGGTGAAGAACGGGTGGCAGCTCGAACAGATTTCCACTCGCAGCGTGTCGCCCTTGATCGTCGAGCGCGTCGGAAAGGTGTGCCCGCAGGCGCAGTGCACGTTAACAGCGTGATAATCGGGATGAATACCGGGCTTCATGTGGCTCCAATTCGTCGCGTCCGGTCTGCACGGCAATCTTTCAGCCAGCCTTTGCCGCGTCGCTAGGTCGCGAGGTGAGTTCTGATTATACGCGAGCTGTCAAAAGTTTGCGAACGGAGAGAAGTCGTGACGCCAAAATATGCTACCGATGCGCTTCTACGAGACGAACGTGCAACCAACCCGGTAGCCGCCGCCGTCCGTGCGCTGCGACCATACCGGCTTCAAATTTACGCGCACCGGCGGAAGTATCGGCACATGCAGAATAGCCAGAATGCTTTCGCTCAGACCTTCCGTGGAATCCATCTCGAGCGCTACACCACCGAAACCTAGATCCAGCACGCGCGCGCGTCGCGCTCCGTGTTCGCCCAGAACTGCATACGCGTTGGTGCCTGTCATCGAAACTCGTTCTGCCTTTCGCGGAATCGTGAACGCCCGCGGAACCTGCGGCGGCGCTGGCTTTTGCGCAGGTGCTTCAACTGGAGCTGGAGGCGCCGCCTCTCCTACTTTCTCCTGCGCGCGTTTCGTCTCGATAGAAATCGGTTGCGCTACAGGTTGCGCTGTTCGCTCGGGAGCCGGTGATGTGGACGCAACTGGTGTATGTACGTGCGCAGTCTCCGTAACTCGCGCGGCGGCTTCCGTCCCCCGGCCATGATGCGCGTGCTTGCGCTGATATAGCCGCTCATCCGCAATGCGAATAAGACCTTCCGCGTTATCAGCGTCCTGCGGAAAATTCGCAACGCCGTGATCCAGCCCAACCGTAACCGTCAGTTGCAGCGCCTTCAGACTCTCCGCGAACACCGTTTCCACGCGGCGGCTGAGTGCCATACTTTGCGGCGCATCGGTTTGCGGCAGAATCAGCGCGAATTCGTCGCCGCCGATGCGAAACGCCAGATCGGAGGTACGCAATGCTTTTTTCAGAGTGGCTGCCGCAACCCGCAGCACTTCATCTCCACGCGGATGTCCATGCTTGTCGTTCACTTCCTTGAAGCGGTGCATGTCCATCATGACCAGGCCAAATGGCAGCCCATAACGTTTCGCGCGATTCAATTCGCGTTCGAACGACTCGTTGAAAATTCGCCGGTTGTAAAGTCCTGTGAGCGAATCCGTGACCGCGTCGAATTGCAATTTTTTCAGTTCGTCATATTCGATGAGCACTGGCACACGGAGCAGTCCGGCGGAAGAAAGCACATCGATCAGCGAAGTCTTCAGCGAAACGGGACGCTTCAGCGCTTCACTGAATTCTCGCCTGCGCGCCAGCGTGTCTTCCCATAACTGCAGACAGGCGCTTTCGCGCAAGTCCAGGTGCGTGACCGCGCGGAGATAACGCTGAAGGAATTGTCCGCGCGCGGGAGTGTCGAGAGATTCGAGCGTGTCAGTGAGTAGCTCGAGATAGGAATCTTCTAGCGATGTGCGCGAGGGCGCTGGGACGCCGGGGCTGGGCATATCGGGTTTAAACCTAACCTTTGCCTGTCCCCGCGGGGGTGGGGTAATGCAGCACTACTAAAAGCATGCCGGAGTCCAATCGAATTACGCCAAGAGGAAACCACCTACGGCAGCGGGCAGGGAAAAAATCTGCGGTATCCTATTACAAAACAAGGCCCTACAGCAACTCACGTTGTCAAAACGTTCCTCTTAGCAGAAGACTTGGAGGTCGAACCAGCCTGAACTGGAGGAATCTTCGCCGCAAAGCGGCAGACTTTTACTCAATAGCCCTCAGAAATTCGAGCCCGAAAAGCCGCATGTCCCCCGAGCTGTCTTGTCTTAACACCTTAGCCAGGATGGGGGGCGTCTCGCTGGGAACCGTGCCGGAGGACGCAGGAGAAGGTGCCGGGATCGTCAAATGAACAATCTGATCCCGTCTAAGCGGATAAGCCGACGTGATACAAGCCCCGGTAGCGCTTATATTTAGCGTCTTGGTGAGCTCAATGAAATCTGCTCCCGAAGCATCAGTGGCACGTAGAAAAACCGGCACTTGCAGACGGAGACGGGGCGATCGCCGTGTCGAAGATGAGTCCAAGCTCTGGTTTTCCTTGATGAGGTCGATTTCCACTGTGCTCTCTTAGTACTAGGGACCTAGTACGAATACGAGCACCTTTAATGCCAGATCTCTTGATCGGCTTTAGGAAACAAACTCCATACGATCAGTGATTTATATCACATTCTATCTCGTCAAAAAGTGTCGATTTTTGCTCCGTTTCTCGCATTATCCACTTCGCTTCCGATAATGTGCAAATGCAACGCTTTTACCATTGACACCCCATAACCCCTTTGCGACCATGAGCCCAGTCGCGACGGGAAAACTTTTACCACTCGCTGAAGGTCGGTATATTAATGGCCGGAGACGTCTTGGCCGCATCCTTAGATCAGGCTTCAACGGGTTCGACCCGCACCTTAACGCGCCATATTCCGCCCGATTTTCTTCCTGTTGGTCTTGTCCATGCCCTGCTCGATGCGGTCAATTCCTCTGTTCTGGTCGGCGATCGCTCTGGAAAAGTGCTGCTGATGAATCAGCACGCTCGCCAATTTTTACAATCACGAGGCTTGGATCTCCAGCAGGATTTAAACCTCTTCCAAAATATTTTGAAGACCGACGGGGCTGGCATTTTTGATTTGCTGGAACGTGGTGGGCATCGCGTTGAAGTGAACCTTGATTTAGCCGGGCAAAAATCTCGTGGCTCCATCAAGTGGTTGCCGGATCCGGACTGGCTCGTGGTTCAGTTGGAACTCTTTGCCAGAGATGACCACGCGGCCGCCTCCGAAGCCGCTGCCCAGGTCACTGTCCAGGAACTACTGCAAGAGCGCGAAATCACCTATAGAAATTTGTTGGCCGCCTACCTAAAGCTCCAGGAAGTCAACCGCCAGAAAACCGTTTTTCTCGCCTCCGCCGCACACGAATTAAAAACGCCGTTGGCGGTCATCAAGGGCTATTACGATTTATTGTTGACTGGCTCATTGGGCCGTTTGTCAGATAAACAGCAGGACATTCTCGAAGAATCCAAAGAGAGCTGCGAGCGGCTCGTCCGTCTCGTCTCCATGTTCCTGAATTATTCCGCGCTGGAGAGCGGCAAGCTCGTGTTGCAACTGCGCGAAAATGATTTGCGCGATTGTCTCGATGAATTGGCCAAGCGCTGGGCGGAAGCCTTTCAGCGCAAGGGCGTCAAACTAGAAACCACGCTGGACCCTTCCATCCCGACATTTCGCTTCGACTATCAAAAAGTTCAGCAAGCCGCCGCGAATCTTTTGGACAACTCGCTCAAGCACACGCCCCCTGGCGGCAGCGTAACATTTCGCGCCGCGCCGCATTTCTGGGAGCGTCGCGTTGCAGGCGTCGCCCCTTCACAGGAACGCCGCCGCTTCCGTTTGCCGCGCCCCAACAGCGTCGAAGTCAGCGTCTCCGATACTGGTCCGGGCATTGCCGCGGAACATCATCAGGAAATTTTTGAGGATTTCGTTCGCGTCGATCGGAATACCTCTGGAATGGGTTTGGGCTTGGCTATCGCCAAACGTTTGATTCAAGCCCACCGCGGAAAGATCTGGGTCGAAAGTGAACATCAACGCGGCAGCACCTTTACGTTTCTGTTGCCGATGGATCCAAACTAGGTCGCGAATTTCTGTTTAGCAGAAAGGGAAAAGCCGCATGGCCGCAAAAGGATTGAAGGAAAAGGTGCTCGTCATCGACGACGAGCCCAGTATTCGAAAATATCTGCAGACGCTCCTCGAGGTGGACGGATTCGACGTCGAAGCGGTCAGTTCGGGAAAAGAAGCCATTGAAAAAGTGAATGCCGGCGAGCGCCCCGACTTCATTATTCTCGATGTGCTTATGCCCGAATTGAACGGAATCGAAACGTTGCAAGAGCTGATGGAGATCGATCGCAGCCTCAATGTGATCATGCTCTCCTGCTCGAACGAAGTTGGTACCGTCGTCGAAGCCATCCGCATCGGCGCCCACGACTATCTGACCAAGCCCTTCGAAAAAACCGAACTCGACGCCGCCATGCTCAAGTCGCGCCAGAAAAAGCAGTTGGTCACGGAGAACCTGGCGCTACGCGATTATTGCGAGCAAATCACCGAGGACATCAGCTTTCTCGCCGCCAGCCCGCAAATGGTGCGCATCCGCCAGCAGATTCTGCAGATCGCGCCTGTCGACGTTCCCGTTTTTATCTGCGGTGAAAGCGGCGTCGGAAAAGAAGTCGTCGCCCGCATGATTCATCTGCGTTCCAAGCGTCGCAGCCAGGCCTTTATCAAAGTGAATTGCGCCGCGCTGCCAGGCGAACTGCTGGAGTCCGAGCTTTTTGGATTCGAACAGGGCGCCTTCACCGGAGCCGTGCGCGCCAAGCCCGGCAAATTCGAACTCGCCAACAAGGGCACCATTTTCCTCGACGAAATCGCGGAAATGACTACCCACCTGCAAGCCAAATTGCTCCACGTTTTGCAGGATCACCAGTACTCCCGCCTCGGCGGCCGTCATCTCGTGGAAACCGATGTGCGCGTACTCGCCGCCACCAACGTGGACGTGCAGGACGCGATGAAAACCGGAAAGTTCCGCGAGGATCTTTACTACCGCTTGAACGTTCTTTCTATCAACGTTCCGCCGCTGCGCGAGCGTACCTCGGAAATTCCGTTGCTTTTCAAACACTTTCTGCAGAAGTACAGCGAGAAATTCGGCAAGACCCCGCAAGGTCCGTCGAAATATTTGCTCGACGCCGCGGTCAACTACCCTTGGCCTGGCAACTTACGCGAACTGGAAAACTTCGTGAAGCGCTACGTCATTCTGGAAGACGATGAGGGCAGCCTCCGTGAACTGGTGGAAATGTCTTCCGCGCGCCAGCGCACCTCGCCGCGCGCCGAGCCCGTCGGTCATCGCGAACCGCAAGGCCTCAAAGCGCTCGTCCGCGGTTTGAAAGACGAAGCCGAAATGGAAGCCATCGCTGACGCGCTCGAAAAGACCCGTTGGTGCCGCAAGGACGCCGCAAAAATGCTCGGCATCAGCTATAAGGCCCTACTCTACAAGATGCGCCAGTTCAACCTGGACACACCGCGCACCAGACGCGCCAGTGTACCCCCTGTGTCGGCGGCACCTGCCGTCGACGAGCCCACTCCTGTCGGTCTCGGCGGCCGCAGAGAATGACCGAGTTCTAGGAC